>NZ_JBRRDR010000016.1:0-84982 GCF_056759755.1 Stenotrophomonas sp. STEN046 | reverse complement strand
CGCCGGGCATGGCCCGGCGCTACCCGCAGCGCAGCCCCGATCAACACCGGGCGAGCGGCATCACGCCATCCCGCCCGGTAGCGCCGGGCCATGCCCGGCGAGCGCAATCGTTTTCCTCAGGCCAGCAATGCCAGCAGCTGCGCCGGATCACGCGCCAACTGCCCGGCACCGGCTTCGGTCAACTCCTGCTCGCCGCCAAAGCCCCACAGCACACCGATGCTGCGCAGGCCATGGTGGCGCGCACCTTCGATGTCCATGCGACGGTCGCCGATCATCCAGCACTGTTCCGGCGCCAGCTGCAGGCGACGCAGGGCCTCGCCGACCAGCTGCGGCTTGCTGCTGCGCGACCCGTCCGGCGTCGAACCGATCACCTCGTCGAACAGATCGCCGAACGGCAGATGCTCGACGATCCGGCGGGCATGCGGCTCGTTCTTCGCAGTGACCACCGCCAGCCGATGACCGCGCGCATGCAGCGCACGCACGGCGGCCTCGATGTCCGGATAGATCGTGTGCTCGCGCCAGCCTTCCACGTCGAAACGCTCGCGGTAGAACGCCACCGCCTGCTCCACCCGCTCCGGATCGTTGAACAACGGGCCGAAGGTGGTGCGCAACGACGGACCGATCCAGCCCAGCAGGGTTTCCTGCGGCGGCACCGGATGGTCCATCTTCTGCAGCGCATAGGCGATGCAGGTGGTGATGCCCACTTCCGAATCGATCAGCGTGCCATCCATGTCGAAGAACAGCACGGAAGGCTGCGCTTCAATGCCAGGGGCTGCGGACATCACGCGCCGCGCGCCGCCAGTGCAGCCACGGCCGGCAGGGTCTTGCCTTCCAGGAATTCCAGGAATGCGCCACCACCGGTGGAGATGTAGCTGACATCCTTGGCGATGTCGAACTTGTCGACCGCCGCCAGGGTGTCGCCGCCACCGGCGATGGAGAACGCCGGCGAGCTGGCGATGGCCTTGGCCAAGGCTTCTGTGCCCTTGCTGAAGGCTTCGAATTCGAACACGCCGACCGGGCCATTCCACACCACGGTACCGGCCTTCTGGATCAGCTGCGCGTACTGGGCGGCGGTCTGCGGCCCGATGTCCAGGATCAGATCGTCCTCGGCAACGGCATCAACCGGCTTCACTTCAGCGACAGCATCGGGCAGGAACTGCTTGGCGGTGACCACGTCCACCGGCAGCGGAATGTCGGCGCCACGCGCCTTGGCATCGGCGACGATCTTCCTGGCGGTATCCAGCAGGTCCGGCTCGTACAGCGACTTGCCCACCTTGTAGCCGGCCGCAGCAATGAAGGTGTTGGCGATACCGCCACCGACAATCAGCTGATCGACCTTGCCGACCAGGTTGGCCAGCAGTTCCAGCTTGGTGCTGACCTTGCTGCCGGCGACGATGGCCAGCAGCGGCTTCGCCGGCGCGTCCAGCGCAAGCGCCAGTGCATCCAGTTCGGCCATCAGCAGCGGGCCACCGGCCGCAACCGGGGCAAAGCGGATCACACCGTGGGTGGAGGCCTGTGCGCGGTGCGCGGTACCGAAGGCATCCATCACGAACACGTCGCACAGCGCCGCATACTTCTGCGACAGCGCTTCATCGTCCTTGCCCTCGCCCACGTTCATGCGGCAGTTTTCCAGCAGCACCAGCTGGCCCGGCTGCACGTCCACGCCGTCCACCCAGTCACGCACCAGCGGAACCTCGCGGCCCAGCAGTTCGGACAGGCGCAGGGCCACCGGCGCCAGCGAATCGGCCTCGCTCCACACGCCTTCCTTCGGCCGCCCCAGGTGCGAGGTCACCATCACCGCTGCGCCCTGCTCCAGCGCGCGCTTGAGCGTCGGCAGCGAAGCGGTGATGCGCTGTTCGGAGGTGATGCGGCCATTCTCGATCGGCACGTTCAGATCCTGGCGGATCAGCACGCGCTTGCCGGAGAGGTCGAGGTCGGTCATGCGGACGATGGACATGGGCAACTCTTTGGCTCAGGAGATGGGATGCCGCACGGCGGCAGGCGGTCATTGTATCGGGTGGCGATGCCTGCGGCAGGCAGAGACCAACAGCAACAGCAACGGCCAGAGCGCTGGCGCTTCGTGGTGCTGTATGTGGGCCGGGGCAGTGTGGGATCGCGGGGGGGCGCCGTGAATCCATCCCTGGAGGCTCGGGCGCGCCTTGCTCGTGTGCGCTGTCCTGCGCACACGGCAAGACCGGGGTTGGGCGTCCTGCCCAACCCGCCCGAGGCATGCCTCGGGCCCATGGCGCCTACGCCCCCGCGAGCCCCCACCGCCCCGGCCTCGACAGGTTCATGACGCGGAGCGGATGGCTAAAGCAAAGGCAAAAGCGGTTTCTGATGTCGGTTGGAAAAAGAAGGCCGTCGAGCGAAGCGACCCGCTTCTGCTCTTGCTCTTCTTTTTCCTCTTCCGTGGGTGGAAGCAACCGGAAACTGTCAGAGGTCAGGCGGGTGGGGGGGGCCCGGGTGTTGCCCGCGAGGCTGGCCCCCCCCCACCCCCCCCGCCCCCATAAACCCGGCCCCCCCCCCCCCCCCCCCCCCCCCCCCCGGCCAAGCGCGGCTTTTCGCACTACGCGACCAACCATCCACCCACGAGGGGCTGCGCCGTTCGCTGGAAATCACGCCGAAGGCGCAGGCTTCTGCTTCAGCAGACTCAGCGCCAGCCCACCAACAACCAACACGCCCAGCCCCAACAACGCCCACAGCAACCACGCCTTCCAATCGTGCTGCGGTTTCAGCGCGGCATCGCCGGCCAGCGTCTCCGGCGCACCTTCCAGTCGCGCCAGCGTCGGCTGCCACGAGGGGTCATTGCGCTGGCGCAGCTCCTCGATCAACACCGCGATCGGTGCTTCGGCCCGGCGCGCAGTGGTGCTGCCAACGGCCAGCGCATACGGTGCAGCCCCCTGGCTGAGGAACACCATCACTTCCGGCTGGTAGCCCAGGCGCAGGGTCGGTGCACTGGTGGTCTCCACCGGGCTGGCCACCAGCTTCCAGTAACGGTCGCGGTACATGCCGCCCAGCGGCTGCGCCGCCGATTGCTGACGCTGGCCTGGTGCACCCTGCTGCAGCTGATAGGCGATCCAGGGCGCACTGCGACGCTGCCACTCGGCACTTTCATCGTCGCGGCTGAACAACGTCCACTGCACCAGGCTGTTGTCCGTGCTGGCAACATCGGCACGGGTTACCGGGAAGCGGCCGTCCAGTTCAAAGGTGAATTCCCCCTTGCCCTGCGCGGTCGGTGTCAACGACAACCATTCCCACGGCACCGTCGCCGGTGCCGGCGGCAGCTCGGCAAGCACGCTGCGTAGTTCCGGCAGAGGTGCCTCGCCCTGCGGCAGGATGCGCAGGTAGCGCACGTTGCTGTCGACCTGCAGGCGACGCTGCAGCAGGCGTTTGCCTGCCCGCTGCAGGTCCACCAGCGGCACGTCGCGGGCGATCGGCTGCCAGTGCTGCAGATCGTCACTGGCATCGAGCTGCACCTGCGCCTGCAGTGGCTGGTCGCGCTCTGCCCAGTCCAGCACCAGCGCCGCCAGCGGTTGCTGCCCCAGCACGCTGGCATCGATCAACCAACCGCCCTGCCCGTTGCTCGCGGCACCGCCTCCCAGCCGGGCCTCGACCCGCCGCACGCGGCCATCGGTATCGCGTTCGGTCAACAGCTGCAGGTCGTTGCGCTGGGCCTCGGCCAGTGGCGGCAGTGCGAACCACGGCAGCTCGCGCTGCACCGGCGGCTGCGCCAGCGGCTGGTCGGGTGCCAGCAGTGCGGACGGCAAGGCCTGGCCTGCGGCGTTGAACACCTGCAGGTCAGCCAGGTCGGCGCTGCCGGCGCGTCGATAGATGGCTGGCTCCAGCACCACCCGATAAGCACCGGACTGCGCACTGGACAGGCTCAGCGGCCATTGCTCGGCGTACTGCGCGCGATAGTCGGCCGCATGTACGACCGCCGCAGCGGCCATCCCGAACAGCAAGGGCAGTACCGCCCTGCTCCACTTCTTCATTGTGATTTCTCCACGGTAGGCGCCGCGCCCGGAGGCGCTGGCGCCAGATAGCCGACCACGGTGCACAGCAGGCCATAGGCGATGAACGATGCAATTCCCAACAGGTTGCCCAGATGCTGGCGGTCGATCAGCACCAGCTTGGCCAGTACCACCGCCATCAGCACGGCACCCACCATCCACAGCACCCGCTGGCCCCGGCGCGAACCCCACACCCAGGCGATCACGCCCAGCACGCTCCACAGCACGGTGAGGCTGGTCTGCACCAGGCTGAAGCGGACCATCGACGGCCGCCACGACACCCCACCCCAGTGGTGCACGCCATGCAGCACCGTACTGGTCAGGGCGATGAAAGCGGCCAGTGCCAACAACGGCACGCGCAGGCGCTGCAGCGACGCCGGCGCCTGTGCGCCGTACAACCAGCGCGCGATCAGCAGCAGGCTGGTCCACTGTGCCAGTTCGGCCGGATTGAGCAGCGGCAGCCAGGGCAGCGGCGTTGCATCGCCGGCCAATGTCAGGCCGGCCAACCAGGCCACTGCCACCACGGCAAAGATCACGCACTGCAGCGGCAGGCGCGCAGGATCGAAGGTCGCCCCCAACGGCCAGCGCAGCACGTTCCAGCGCCACAGCGACAATGCAGCCAGCAGCAGCCAAGGCAGGGTCACCAGCAATGCGGTCCAGCCCTGGGCCATGCGCGCATCACCGCCGCCCCACAGGGCCAGCAGCGAAAGCAGCGACGGCCACAACAGCCACCACAGGAACTGCGCGATGCGGGCAATGCCATCACCGCCCTGGCGCAGGCACAGCAGGCTGCGCACGCCCAGCACCGCAAACACCGCCCATGCCACTGCGCCATAGCCGGCAAAGGGCTGCTGGTGCGCATCGCTCTGCAGCAGGGCAAGCGGGAACGCCGTCGCCAGCATCACCAGCGCGGTGATGCCCAGCGCGCGCGCCGGTTGTCGACGCTGTGCCTCCGAAGCCAGCCAGGCGGTGACCGCCGCCAGCACCAGCACCGCGTCGGCCTGCACTGCATGCTGGAAGAAGCGGGCAATTTCATGCGACACGCCCCCCAGCCACCACAGCAGGCCCCACAGGTAGTACACCAGTGCGATCTCGTGCCGTTGCCGGCGCTGGTAGCTCCATGCCGCGGCAAATCCCGCCACCGCCAGCAGCAGTGCGCCGATCGCGGTGGGGTTGAGCAGGAAGCGCTGGTCCTGGTGCCAGTAATCGGCCCCCACCACGAACGCGAAGGCGGCACCCAGCTGCAGCAGTGCGCCGGAAACCTGCGGCAACCAGCGCTTCTGGCGCAGCCCCAGCCAGGCCAGGCCAGCACCTTCCAGCGCGAACACCGCACCGGTGGCACGTGCCGACAGGGCCAGCGGCACCGCCAGCGTGGCAAAGCCCGCCGCCAGCACCGCATGCGACTGCGCCAGCACGGTATAGGCAGTGCGTGCGATCAACGCACGTGCCAGCAGCGCGTAGATCGCCGCCAGGCCAAGCGCGCACAGCGCCAACGTCATCGGCTGTTGATGGAGCATGCCCGCCTGCAGCGAGAAGGCGACCAGCGGCGTGCCGAACACCAGGCTGCCATCGACCAGATCGCGCCGCTCTGCAGGCTGGCGACGGGCGTACAGCAGCGGAATAAGCAGGTAGAAGGCAAAGAACAGCAGCAGGAACGGCTCGGTGCTGGCGAACTTGTCCGGCGCGTACTGCAGCACGCCCCAGAACGTACCGATGCCAAAGGTGAAGGCGAAACCCAGCAGGTTCAACGCGCGCCACGGACGGAACCAGGCGATGGCGAAGATGCCGGCATTGAGCACGGCGTAGTAGCTGAACAACCCCACGTGGTTGCCGCTGCCGGTCGACAGCCACAACGGCGCCATGAACCCGGCAAGGATGCCCAGCACGGCCAATGTGCGCGAATTCTGCAGTACCGCCAGCACACACAGCCCGGCGACCAGCACGATGGAACTGGCGAAGGCGAAACCGGGACCCAGCAGCTCGAAGCGCTTGAACGCGGCAAAGATGGTCAGCAGCAGCGCGCCGATGGCGCCGCCCTGCAGCGCCAACGCGAACAGCCGCCTGCGTTCGCGCTGGTGCCAGCCGAAGGCCAGCAGGCCCAGCGCCCCGACCGTGATGCCGGCCAGCCGCAGTTCAACCGGCACCACCAGCCAACCCTGGTCGCTGACGTACTTGAGCAGCGCGGCGACACCGGCCAACAGCACCAGCATGCCGATCTTCACCGGCACGTTGCCATGGGTAAACCAATGCTTGACCGCGCCGACAGCCCGTTCGATGACGTTCGGCAGCGCGGGCTCAGCCGGCAGCGGTGGCACTACCGGCTTGGGTGGAAGTGGCGGCGGCGGTGCAGGCAACGGGCTGGCGGCAACCGGCGCTGCGACGACAGCCGCTGCCGGCGGCGCCGTGGCGGCCGCCGTCGGACGCAGCAGGGAAGACTCGCTGAGATCGGCCACGGGTGGTGCCTGCCGCGGCGGTGCCTGCGAGGCAGCGGTAACCGGCGTCGATGGCGGACGCGCCACGACTGGCGACTCGACGATGGCAGCCTCCAACGCGGCCACCCGCCGGCGCAGGCCGGAAATCATCACAAGCGCCACCACCAGCAACAGGGGAATGGCCAGCAGGACCAGTACAACCAGGGCTATCAGTGCTTCCATTGCTCGCCTTCCGATGCGATTCCGCGCCCCATTGGCTGCGGCCGACAGGCCCATGCTACGACAGCGCCTGCCCCATGAACGAAAAACCCCGGCCAGGCCGGGGTTTCTCGTGCGATCTTCGCGGGCCTTACTTGGCCGCGACGACCTTGGCCATTTCCAGGCACTTGTTGGAATAGCCCCACTCGTTGTCGTACCACGACACCAGCTTGACGAAGGTGCCGTCCAGCGCGATGCCAGCATCGGCGTCGAACACCGAGGTATGGGTTTCGCCACGGAAATCGGTGGCCACCACCTTGTCTTCGGTGTAACCGAGGATGCCCTTCAGGGCGCCTTCGCTCTGTGCCTTCACTTCGGCGCAGATCTCGGCGTAGGTGGCTTCCTTTTCCAGCTCGACGGTCAGGTCGACCACCGACACGTCCGAGGTCGGCACGCGGAAGCTCATGCCGGTCAGCTTCTTGTTCAGTTCCGGAATGACCACGCCGACGGCCTTGGCCGCACCGGTGGACGAGGGAATGATGTTTTCCAGGATGCCACGGCCACCGCGCCAGTCCTTGTTGGACGGGCCATCGACGGTCTTCTGGGTGGCGGTGGCCGCATGCACGGTGGTCATCAGGCCACGCTTGATGCCCCACTTGTCATTGATGACCTTGGCCAACGGCGCCAGGCAGTTGGTGGTGCACGAAGCGTTGGAAATGATCGCCTGGCCGGCGTAGGTCTTGTCGTTCACGCCGAACACGAACATCGGCGTGTCGTCCTTCGACGGTGCCGACAGGATCACCTTCTTCGCACCGGCATCGATGTGCTTCTGGGCGCTGACCTTGTCCAGGAACAGGCCGGTGGCTTCGAGCACGACGTCCACGCCGACTTCGTCCCACTTCAGGTTGGACGGGTCGCGTTCCTGGGTCAGGCGGATCTTCTTGCCATTGACCAGCAGGTCCTTGCCGTCGACGGCCACATCGGCCTTGAAACGGCCGTGCACGGAGTCGTACTTGAGCATGTACGCCAGGTAGTCCGGCTCCAGCAGATCGTTGATGGCCACGATTTCGATGTCGTCGCCGAAGTTCAGCACCGCCGAGCGCAGGACGTTGCGCCCGATGCGACCGAAACCGTTGATACCAACCTTGATTGCCATGTTCTCAAGCTCCTGCGGCCGCGACAGGTGCGGCGGGATGGATAGGGCCCACAAGTCTAGCAGGCCGGCCTTGACCACCGCCGGCCAGCGGCGCCGGGCCGGCGGGCGGCCAGTCAGGATTTGATCCGGATCAAAGCGTTAGCGCGGCGTGAGGCCGAGACTGGCCGCATCCACCCAGCAACGAGACCACCCCCATGCGCAAGTCCCATCCCCTTATCGTGGCCAGCCTGGCCGCCGCCCTCTCCCTGGCCGCCGCCCCGGCCATGGCCCAGTCCAAGGGCGACTGGACCATGTCGGCCGGCGTGCATCAGGTCGCTCCGAAGTCGAACAATGGCTGGCTGGCCGGTGGCACCCTGAAGGTGGACGTCGACAACGACGTCAAGCCGACCATCACCGGCGAGTACTTCATCGCCGACAACCTGGGTATCGAAGTGCTGGCCGCGCTGCCGTTCAAGCACGACATCAACATCAATGGCCTCGGCCGCGTGGGCAGCACCAAGCAGCTGCCGCCGGTGGTCACCGTGCAGTACCACTTCAACAGCAAGGGCAAGGTGTCGCCGTTCATCGGCGCGGGCGTGAACTACACCACCTTCTTCAGTGAAGACACCACCGGCGCGCTGAAGGACAGCCGCCTGAAGCTGCAGGATTCGTGGGGCCTGGCCGCACATGCCGGCGTGGACTTCGCCATCGGCGAAAAGGGCGCGCTGCGCGTGGACATGCGCTGGATCGACATCGACAGCAAGGTGAAGTTGAACGGCGAGAAGATCGGTACGGTCAACATCGATCCGCTGGTCTACGGCGCGTCCTACGTCTTCAAGTTCTAAAACAGAAACCCTCGCAGCATGTTGCCCCGGTATGTGTGTGCCGGGGCCTTTTTCTGGTCATTCGTCCGCCGCCACTTCCACCCGGTTGCGACCGCCCTCCTTCGCCCGGTACAGCGCGGCATCGGCACGCGAAAGGGCCTGCTCCAGCGTGTCGCCACCGTCGTCGTGCCAGCGCGCCACGCCGATGCTCACGCTTACCACCGGCGCTGCGTCCGAATCGGCATGGGGGATCGCCAGCGCCTGCACCTGCTGCCGCAGCTGCTCGAACGGGGCCGACTCCGGCTGGCCGGGCTGCCAGCAGCCCAGTGCGACGAACTCCTCGCCGCCGTAGCGCGCTACCACCGCATCGCTGCCGCGCAGCTGCGCGGCCAGTGTCACCGCCACCGCATGCAGCACGGTGTCGCCGGCAGGATGCCCGTGATGGTCGTTGTAGCGCTTGAAGTAGTCGATATCGATCATTGCGATGCGCAACGCGCCGGGTGCATGCGGCGTGCGCAGATAGTCCTGGAAGATCTGGTTGGCGCGGCGGTCAAAGGCACGCCGGTTGAGCAGGCCGGTCAGTCCGTCATGATTGGCCAGCGCATCAAGCTGCTGCTCGGCGCGGTAGGTGGCACGCGCCTGGCGCTCGGAGATGTAGCTGCCGACGATGCCGGCCACGTTGCTGGCCAGTGTATGTCCGGCGGCAGCCAGGCATGGTCAAGTAGCGCAAACCCCAGCGAAAAGAGCGCGGCAACGGTGCAGGCCCAGCGCATGCGCCAGACCACCTGCGCGTTGAAGGCGGTGGGAAACCCCTCCACGGCCGGATGGCCTGCCGTGATCCGCCTGTCGGTAATGGTCATCGCCGCCTCCCCGCCCGTGACCGGGCCACGGTAACGGGGCTCCCATCAAGGCGATGTGGCGAGAGGCCGCGTTGCATCAATCGCCGCGCCGGCCGCCCCGCTAGAATGTGCAGATGAAAGCACTGCACTCCCTGTTCCTTGCCGCCGCCCTCGCGCCGGCCCTGCTGACCCTGTCCGCCCCCGCCCATGCCTGGGGCGCGCAAGGCCACCGCCTGGTCGCCGAAGTGGCCGACGCCCGCCTCACCCCCGCCGCGCGTGCCGAGGTCGACCGCCTGCTGGCCACCGAGCCCGGCGCCACCCTGGCCAGCATCGCGCCCTGGGCCGACCAGCTGCGTGCCAAGGACCCCGGCCTGGGCCGTCGTTCCGCCCGCTGGCATTACGTCAACATCGCCGAGGACGGCTGCCACTACGAGGCGCCCAAGCACTGCAAGGGCGGCAACTGCATCGTCGAGGCACTGAAGGCGCAGAGTGCGATCCTGGCCGACCGCAGCCTGACCGACGGCGAACGCCTGCAGGCATTGAAGTTTGTCGTGCACCTGGTGGGCGATGTGCATCAACCGATGCATGCGGGCTATGGACACGACAAGGGCGGCAACGATTTCCAGCTGCAGTTCGGCAACCGCGGCACCAACCTGCACTCGCTGTGGGACAGCGGAATGCTCAACACCCGCAAGCTGGACGATGCCGGTTACCTGCCCGTGCTGCGTGCGCTGCCGGCGCCGAAGCTGGCGCGTCAGTCCAATCCGCAGCGTGACCCGGTCAGCTGGGCCGAAGCCAGCTGCCGCATTTCGGTGCAACCTGGCGTTTATCCCGCCTCGCGTAAGATCGGTGACGAATACACCGCGCGCTACCGGCCGCTGGCCGAGACGCAGCTGCGATTGGCGGGCGAGAACCTGGCACAGCTGCTGAACCGCGTGCTCGCTACGCGTTGAGGAGGTTTCCGATGTCGGTCCAGGTGCAATCGTTCTTCCACCGTGACAGCAACACCTTCAGCTACCTGGTCAGTGACCCGGCCAGCGGCGAGGCGGCGCTGATCGACCCGGTACTGGATTACGACCCGGATACCGACGCCAGCAGCGAATCACCGCTGCGCGCGCTGCTGGATGCCATCCAGCAGCAGGACCTGCACGTGCGCTGGCTGCTGGAAACCCACGCCCACGCCGATCACGTATCGGCCGGGCGGCGGCTCAAGCAACGGTTCCCGCACGCGACACTGGCCATCGGCGAAGGCATCCGCGCGGTGCAGGCAACGTTCGCACCACGTTATGGCCTGCAGCTGCCTGAGGAGCATGCCGTCTTCGATCACCTGTTCACCGACGGCGAGCGCTTCGCACTCGGCAAACTGGGCGGCCAGGTGATTGCAGTGCCCGGCCATACCAGCGACAGCATCGCCTACCTGATCGACGATGCGCTGTTCACCGGCGACTCCCTGTTCATGCCCGATGGCGGCACTGCACGTTGCGATTTTCCAGGCGGCGATGCCGCGCAGCTGTACTGCTCGATCCAGCGGCTGCTGGCGCTGCCCGATGCGACCCGCGTGTTCGTCTGCCACGACTACGGCCCGGGCGGACGCGATTTCGCCAACGAAACCACCATCGGCGAACAGCGCGCGCACAACATCCACGTGCATGACGGCGTGGCCGAAGCCGAATTTGTCAGCGTGCGCCAGGCCCGTGATGCGACGTTGGCCGAACCGAAACTGATGCAGCCGGCGGTGAAGGCCAACATCCAGGGCGGGGCGTAGGGCCCGCCACGGTCGCTTCATCGCGCGGGGAATGACACCGCGTCATTTGCCCTGCGTGCGCACCACATGCTGACCCTTCACGATCTCGAAGGTAAAGGCATACAGCAGGCTCACCGGCACGGGTTCGACGCGCTCGGCGCCTTCGCAGTCGCCACGGTCGCTTGGCACCTTGCCGGGGGCGAAGTGGCAGACCGCGGCGGGCGAGTACTTCCACATCGCCACCGCCTCCTGCGCAGCCCGCAACAGCGGTGCGTTCTCTTTCGCCGCGCCTGCAGCGCATTCGCTGCGATCGGTCAACGGCAGGCTGCGTTCCACCGCGCCGCTGGCATCGACCACCACCTGCAGGCAGATGGTGGTCGGCGCCAGCTCGGTGCGCGGGTCACGATCACCGATCTGCGGATCCGGCGCCGCATACAGCTGCGGCATCCGATAACCCTCGGTCGCTCCCAGCGTGTACGCCTGCACCTGGCCACTGCCGCCCTTCCCTTCCGCATGCAGGCGCTGATGGCCGACACTTTCACTGCGGGTATCGACGGTGGTCAGCCGTTCTTGGGTGGCGCAGCCCGCCACCATCACCGTTGCCAACAGCAGTGCGATGCGCATCACCTGGCGGACTCCGTGACCTCTTCGCCCTCATCCATGGCGAAGGTGATCGGGATGCGTACAGCGCTCGCCACCGGCTTGCCGTTCTTCAGCGCCGGGCGATAGGTCCAGCGCCGGGCTGCGGCTATCGACACCGCTTCAAACACCCCCGGATTGGTTGCGCTCACTACCCTTACATCACTGACTGCGCCCTGTGCATCGATGTCAACACGCAGCATCACCACGCCCGTCTGACTCTGCTCGATCGCGCTCGGCGGGTAACTCGGCGGTGGCATCTTGTCCACCTCGACCGGCCGGTCCAGCCCGACCTTGGCCGCATCGTCTTCAGCATGTTCGTACGGCTCGGCGCTGATTGAAGACGCCCGTACCGTACCGCCCTGGCTGGCCCACGCCACCGCCGCCATGCCCAGGCACACCCCCACCACCAGCACCTGGCCCGATACCCACGGCAATGCCTTCCGCTTGGACTGCTTCAACATGGCGATACGCTCCTTCAACACGGGTTGGCTGCGCCAATGGCAGACCGCCGGCGCAACCGGATGGGCCAGCTGTGCCTTCAGCAGCGTGCTGGCATAGAGGCCGCGCAGTGCAGGCTGCGGAGCCATGGTGCGGGCATCGCAGGCCAGTTCCTGCTCGCGCAGGAAGCGGCGTGCGGCCCATGACAGCAGGGGGTGGAACCAGAACACCGCGCGCATCAGCAGCAGCGCCCCGTTGGCCCAGTGATCGCCGTTGCGTCGGTGGCTGTGCTCGTGCTGCAGGATCAGCGCCTGCTCCTGCGCATTGAACTGCCGGTCGAAGTCAGGGCCGACCACGATGCGCGGCCGCCACAGGCCCACCAGCGCCGGCAGCCCTGGATCAGCGCTGGCCTGCCAGCTTCCATCGGCACGCGCCAGCAGCGGTCCCATGCCACGTTCAAATCGCTGTTGTGCGCGCAGATCGCGCAGCAGACAGACGCCCGCGCCCAACGCCCACGCCGCCAGCAACAGCCCGGCCCACGGCAACGACTGTCCGGCCATGCCGTCGACCGCGCCGGGCACCACTTTCAGCGGCAGCGTCGGCACATGCTGCAGAAGCGCTACCTGCGGCAACGGCAGCAGCAGCGATGCCCCCAGCAATGGCAGCAACCACCAGCTGCGGTAGGCCAGCGCCACGCCCCCAAGGCGCACCAGTACAGGCCGCAGCACCGCCAGCACCACCACGCCAATGGCCAGCCACAGGCTGGCCCGCCACAGGCCATCGAGCAGCTCATTCATCATCCATCTCCTGGATCAGCTTCCTCAGTTCGGCAATGTCCTGCGCACTCAACTGCCCGCGTTCGCTGAAATGCGCCACCAGCGGTGCGACCCGCCCTTCGAACACGCGCCCGATGAACTCCTGGCTCTGCGCCTGCACCCACGCCTGGCGCTGCAGCAGCGGCCGGTACAGATAGCGCCGGCCCTCGCGCTCGGCGGTGATCGCGCCCTTGGTCAGCAGGCGGTTGAGCAGGGTCTTGATGGTCGGCTCGGCCCAGTCACGGTGGGCCAGCGCGGCCACCACCTCGTCGGCGCTACGCGGTGCCTGCTGCCACAGCACCTCCATCACAACAGCTTCGGCTTCGCTGATCGGGGTCATGGTTTACATCCGTAATCGACGATTTGATTACGCGCGTAATCGAACCCGCTGTCAAGGCCCTCGACCCCGGGTTCATCGCACCTGCGCCAGCATCAGGCCCTCCGCTTGCGGACATTGCATGAAACCGCTGCCCAAGAAGGACTTCCCCGTCGAGCAGGCCCGGCGCCTGCTCGAACCCGGCCCGGTCGTGCTGGTCAGCACCGCCTGGCGTGGCCAGCGCAACATCATGACGATGGGCTGGCACATGGTGATGGGATTCTCGCCCTCGCTGCTGGCCACCTACCTCTGGCACGACAACCACAGCTTCGCGCTGGCCCGTGGCAGCGGCCAATGCGTGATCAACGTGCCGGGTGCCGAGCTGCTGGATACGGTGGTGGACATCGGCAACTGCAGTGGCCGCGAGGTCGACAAGTTCGCCCGGTTCGGGCTGGATGCGATGCCTGCCCGCAGGGTGGGAGCTCCGCTGATCGGCCAATGCCATTCGTGCTTCGAATGCCGCCTGCACGACGACAGCCAGGTCGATTCGAACAACCTTTTCATCTGGGAAATCGTGCGCGCGCACGTGGCGCCACGGCCAAAACTGCCGCGCACGGTGCACTACCGCGGCGATGGCCGGTTCATGGTGTCCGGCGCGGAAATCTCGCGTCGACGGCGGTTCAAGCCCGACATGCTGTAATGCCAGCACTCCCCCAAGCAGGACCGCCCCGGATGACCGAACACCTCACCGACCTCGACGCCGCCGTAGATTGGTTGTTCGCGCGCGTGGACGGGCCGCTGCGGATCGGCGCTCCGCTGGCGCTGGGCAAGCCACATCGCCTGCTCAATGCGCTGTATGCACGTGTGGAAAACGATCCTGCGCGCCCGCTGCAGCTGTACACCGCACTGTCGCTCAACCCGCCCCGGGCAAAAGGGGATGGCCTGGAGGCGCGCTTCATGGCGCCGTTCGCAGCCCGCCATTTCGGCGAGGATTTCCCGCGCCTGGCCTATGCCGATGCGATCGCCCGCGATGCATTGCCGGCGCACGTGCAGGTGGAAGAGTTCTACATGCAGTCCGGCGCGCTGCTGGGCTCGCGGCAGGCACAGTCCAGCTACACCAGCCTCAACTACACCCATGCCGCCGATGCGGTGGCCCAGCGCGCGCCGCAGGTGATCGTGCAGAAGGTCGCGATGCGTCCGGATGATCGGCGACTCTCGCTGTCGTGCAACAACGACATCACCCAGGACACGCTGGATGCGATGACCGCGCGCGGCCTTCCGCGGCCCCTGCTGGTGGCCGAGATCGATCCGCAGCTGCCCTACCTGGGGGGCACGGCAACGGTGGACGTGTCCTTCTTCGATCTGGTCATCACCCCACCGGCGCCGTACCCGGCGTTGTTCGGGCTGCCACGGCAGCCGGTTGCCGACGCCGACTACGCCATCGGCCTGTATGCCAGCACCCTGGTCCGTGACGGCGGCACGCTGCAGATCGGCATCGGCACCCTGGCCGATGCACTCAGCCACGCGCTGGTGCTGCGCCACACCGACAACGCGCGCTATCGCCGTGTGTTGAATGCGCTTGATCCCGAACTGGCCCGCCACCCGCTGGTGCAGGAGGTCGGCGGGCTGGATCCGTTCGAGATCGGCCTGTATGGCTGCAGCGAGATGCTCAACGAGGGCTTCCGCCGCCTGGTGCAGACCGGCGTGATCAAGCGCAAGGTGCATGACGATCTGGCGCTGATGCAACGCATCGAGAACGGCAGCACGCTGTCCATCGACCACGCCACGCTGGAGGCCGAAGGCGAGTACCTGCATGGTGCCTTCTACCTCGGCTCCTCCGAATTCTACGAATGGCTGCGCACCCTGCCAGAAGACGAATGCCGCGCGATCGGCATGCGCCGCATCAGTGAGATCAACCAGCTGTACGGTGGCAACGAAACCCTGGAGCGGCTGCAGCGCCGGCATGCGCGCTTCTTCAACTCGTGCATGATGGCCACCGCACTGGGCGCAGCGGTATCCGATGCGCTGGAGGATGGCCGTGTGGTTTCCGGGGTTGGCGGCCAGTACAACTTCGTGGCGATGGCGCACGCGTTGCCCGAAGCGCGCAGCGTGCTGATGTTCCGTGCAGCACGCGATGATCGTGGCCAGCGCGAATCGAACGTGCGCTGGAACTATGGGCACACCACCATCCCGCGCCATCTGCGTGACATCTACCTCAACGAGTACGGCATCGCCGACCTGCGCGGGCTGACCGACGATGACTGCGTGCACGCGATGGCCGCGATCACCGAAGCACCCTTCCAGGGTGGGCTGCTGCAGCAGGCCTTCGCCGCACGCAAGATGGCGGCAACCCTGCAGCCGGACGCACAGCGACAACTGCGCAACACGCCGCAGGCACTGACCGCCGCGCTGGCGGCGTTCCGCGCCGATGGCACCCTGCCCGACTATCCGCTGGGCAGCGATTTCACCGAGGTGGAGCAGGTTCTGGTGAAAGCCCTGGGGTGGCTGAAGGCCAACACGCAGACGCGCGGCAGCAAGCTGCAGACCGTGTGGTCGGCACTCTGGCAGCCTGCCGGTGACGGCGATGCCGTGTACCTGCAGCGGATGGGCCTGCAGGCACCGAAGGACTTCGCAGAGCGCTTGAACGCGCGGCTGCTGCGGCTGGCGCTGGCACGCACCGCCTGATCGTGCGACGCCGGCGGGCGCACGCGCCGGCATTTTCCAGAGGCTATCGGACCGGTCTGAAAAGGCACCCGCAAGCAGCGCATGCGGGCGAAACAATTTGTTGTATTACAAAGGCTTACACGCACGCCCGAGCATACGATGCTGTGCGTCCTTCCATTGCTGACATCGGAATCCACATGTCGATCCGATCCCTGCTGGCCGCATGCGCGCTGGCACTCTCGTCCTTGCCGGCCAGCTCAGCGCCGGCTGTCGATCTGACGGCCTTCCGCTACAGCCTCGAGCAGATGCAGACGATCTCCAACCCGGCGCTGCTGGGACACCGCAACTTCTACAGCGCGCCGTCGGTGGGGCCGGATGCGGCGTGGTTCGATGCCATCAAGCAGGGCAACCTGCCGCGGGTGCAGGCCATGGTCGAAGGCGGGCAGAACCTGGAAGTCAAGGACGAAGCATCGCTGGGCCAGACCGCGCTGGGCTGGGCGGCATTCATCGGCTACGAAGACATCGTCCGCTATCTGGTCGGCCAGGGCGCCGACATCCGCGCCACCGATCGCGCCGATGTCTACAACGCACTGAAGTCCGCGGTGATGGGCGGCAACGTGCGGGTGGTGGAATACCTGCATGGCCTGCTGAAAAACGAGACCGACTGGAACGCGCGCGAGAGCGACCAGGAAACGCGGTTCATGGTCGCCGCCGTCGATGGCCGGCTCGACGTGGTGAAGTACATCCTGCGGTTCAATCCCGACCTGGACATCGTGGCGGTCAACGCGCAGCCGAAGATCGACGCCAGCCCACTCAGCGGGGCCTGCGAAGGTGGCTTTACCGAGGTGGCCAATCTGCTCATCGCCCGCGGCGCCATCAACCACAAGACCGGACGCTCCAGCTGCGAGTGAGCGGGAGGCGATGCTTGGCGGACGTTGCCGAGCAGCGCCGCTGGCGCTCGCATCCGGTGGCACAATCGTCACCTGCCGCCACCGGAACGCCGCATGCACCACCGCATTACCGCCATCAACCATCAGGGATGTTTCGCCAGCGCGAGCTGTCCGTGGCTGGCCATTGATGACGTACCGATCGAGGTGTGGTTGGCCACGCACCTGAGCCAACCCGAACTTGAACGGCACGCCCTTTCGCTGGTCTGGCTGTCCAACGATGACGAGGACGCGCTGGCCAATCGGCGCATCATTCCCGCCGAAGACGGTACTTCGACGCTGGTCCCCCTGTTGGTATGCAGTTCCGATATGGACTTCGACTGCGCCGTACTGATGGCCGAACAGGTCGTGGAGGGAGATACCGTGCAGTGGCGCAGGTTCGGGCTCAGTGTCAGCGGCGGGCTGGAAGTGGGTGCCTGCACCCATTGGAACGCGCACGCCGAACCGGTCAGCTTCGCGCTGGATGATTTCGGAGGTGCGCTGATCGAACACACGCGACTGGTCAAGGAACGCATCGGCGCGTGATCGCAGCCAGGCGGACGCTGCCGCCGCGCTATGCTGTTGCGATGAACGACGATTCCCGATTCCTGCATGACCTGCAGCGCCGCCAGGCCGACGGTGAAGCACTGCGCTATCTTTGCTTCTGGGGCCACCAGCCACCACGCAGCGGTGTGTCTGCCTCCTGTTTCAGCCAGTGGTACGCCACCGGTTTCGACATTGATGGCGTGCACTACCCCACTGCCGAGCACTACATGATGGCCGGCAAGGCGCGCCTGTTTGGCGCCACCGACATGCTGGAAAAGATCCTTGCCAGCGCCACGCCGAACAAGGTCAAGGCATTCGGCCGCAGGATCGAAGGCTTCGATGAAACGCGCTGGGCGCAGGCGCGCTATGCACTGGTGGTTGAAGGCAACAGGGCCAAGTTCACCCAGAACCCGGAACTGGGCCAATACCTGCGCAGCACCGCCGGCCAGGTGCTGGTGGAAGCCAGCCCGGTGGATTTCATCTGGGGCATCGGCCTGGCCCAGGACCACGCCGATGCGCACAACCCGGCACAGTGGCGGGGATTGAACCTGCTGGGGTTTGCGTTGATGGAGGTTCGCCAGGCGCTGTAGCGTTGCATCCCGCGTGGCGTGGATCTACGGCTGGCACGTTTCCTGTTGCGTGAACGAGAAAGGCCGGCTTGCGCCGGCCTTTCCTTCTTGCTGCTGCCAGGCTGCTTACAGCGCCTTGGCCGCTTCCACCACGTGCGCGGTGGTGATGCCGAAGTGCTTGTACAGCTGGTCGGCCGGTGCCGAGGCACCGAAGGTGTCGATACCGATCACCGCACCATCCAGGCCGACGAACTGGCGCCAGAAACCGGTGACGCCGGCTTCGATCGCCACGCGCTTGCGCACTGCATTGGGCAGCACCGATTCACGGTAGGCCGCGTCCTGACGCAGGAACACGTCGGTGGACGGCATCGAAACCACGCGGGTCTTCAGGCCGGCGGCATCCAGCTGGGCCTTGGCTTCGGTGGCCAGCGAGACTTCCGAACCGGTGGCGATCAGGATCACGTCCGGGGTGCCGGCGGCATCGGCCAGCACGTAGCCACCGCGCTCGATCTGTGCGATCTGCCCGGCGTTGCGCGGCTGGTGCGGCAGGTTCTGGCGGCTGAACACCAGGCAGCTCGGGCCGTCCTGGCGGGTGATCGCAGCCTTCCAGCTCACGGCCGACTCGACTGCATCGCAGGGGCGCCACACATCGTTGTTCGGGATGTAGCGCAGCGACGCCAGGTGTTCCACCGGCTGGTGGGTCGGGCCGTCTTCGCCCAGGCCGATCGAGTCGTGGGTGTAGACGTGGATGGCGTGGGCCGGGATCAGCGCGCTCATGCGCACGGCGTTGCGGGCGTAGTCGCTGAAGACCAGGAAGGTGGCATCGAACGGGATGAAGCCACCGTGCAGGGCCAGGCCGTTGGCAATGGCGGTCATGCCGAACTCGCGCACACCGTAGTACACGTAGTTGGCGTTGGCGTCGTCAGTGGCGACCGACGTGCTGCCCTTCCACAGGGTCAGGTTCGAGTGTGCCAGATCGGCCGAGCCACCCACGATTTCCGGCAGCAGCGGCGCGAAGGCTTCAATGGCCAGCTGCGAAGCCTTGCGCGAGGCGATGGTCTGGCCATCGGCAGCCACCTGGGCGATGTAGGCATCGGCCTTGGCGACGAAGTCGGCCGGCAGATCGCCGTGCGAACGACGGGTCAGCTCAGCGGCTTCGGCCGGGTACTGCGCGGCGTACTTGTCGAACTGCTGCTCCCACTCGGCCTGGCGCAGGGTGCCGGTACCGCCGGCACGCCAGCCGGCGTAGATCTCTTCGGGAATCTCGAACGGGCCGTAGTTCCAGTCCAGCGCCTTGCGGGTGGCTTCCAGTTCGTCCTTGCCCAGCGGTGCGCCGTGGCTGGATTCCTTGCCGGCCTTGTTCGGCGAGCCGAAACCAATGGTGGTGCGGCAGCAGATCAGGGTCGGCTTGCCGTCCTGGGACAGGGCCGCTTCGATACCGGCCTTGATGCTTTCCGGGTCGTGGCCATCAACGCCGCGGATCACGTTCCAGCCATAGGCCTCGAAACGTTCCGGGGTGTTGTCGGTGAACCAGCCTTCGGTGTTGCCGTCGATGGAGATGTGGTTGTCATCCCAGAAGCAGACCAGCTTGTGCAGGCCCCAGGTGCCGGCCAGCGAGGCGGCTTCGTGGGAAATGCCTTCCATCAGGCAGCCATCGCCCATGAACACCCAGGTGCGGTGGTCGACGATTTCCAGTTCCGGGCGGTTGAAGCGCTGTGCCAGCAGCTTCTCGGCCAAGGCAAAACCGACCGCATTGGCGAACCCCTGGCCCAGCGGGCCGGTGGTGGTTTCCACGCCGGGCGTCTCGTGACGCTCCGGGTGACCGGCGGTGTGGCTGCCCAGCTGGCGGAACAGCTTCAGCTGCTCGATCGGCAGGTCGTAGCCGCTCAGGTGCAGCAGCGCGTACTGCAGCATCGAGCCGTGGCCGTTGGACAGCACGAAGCGGTCACGGTTGAACCACTGCGGGTTGTTCGGATTGTGGCGGTGGTAGTCGTTCCAGAGGACTTCGGCGATGTCGGCCATGCCCATGGGCATACCGGGGTGGCCGGACTTTGCGGTTTCAACCGCATCGGCGGCAAGGAAGCGGATGGCGTTGGCCAACTGGCGACGGGTAGGCTGCGTCATGGTTCTGTCGGAATCGGGAGGCGGCCGCGGAACTGCGGGCGGCCCATTGTCCCATAGTCGCCGGGCGGGGTCAGGCCACCAACCGCGGTAGTGGGGGGGGGCGCGGGGGGGCGCGCAACGGTCTGATGTTGTTTTTTAATATATGAGGAAGCACAGGCCGGCGGGGACCCACCCCACCGGCCCGGGCCGGGCCGTCGCCCCCCACCCCCCGCGGCCGCCCGGCGCCGGCCCTACAAACTCCCTCGCGTGGGGTATCGCCGCGGGCGCCCCGCCCCGCCCCCCGGCACTACCCGCAGCAGGTCAGTCGCGCCGATCGGCCATCGCAGCGATCTCGGCCGGGCTGTCGGCCGGCTCGCCCTTGGCCACCAGAGTGGTCAGGGCCAGGTCGCCGGTCACGTTCAGCGCGGTGCGGCACATGTCCAGGAAGTGGTTCACGCCCAGGATCAGGCCGATGCCCAGCGGATTGACGCCGACCATCGCGCAGATCATCGCCACCACCGGCAGCGAGCCGGACGGCACGCCGGCCGTACCGATGCCGCCGAGAATGCAGACCGCCATCACCATCACCTGCTGGCCGATGCTCAGGTCCACACCGAAGAACTGGGCCAGGAAGATCACCGTTACGCCTTCGAACAGCGCGGTGCCGTTCTGGTTGGCGGTAGCGCCCACGGTCAGCACGAAGCGCGACACCCGCTGCGGCAGGCCCATCTGGTCGGCCACGCGCAGCGCGGTCGGCAGGGTGGCATTGCTGGATGCCGTGGAGAAGGCCATCACCGTGGCTTCCTGGGTCTGGCGGAAGAATGCCAGCGGCGAACGCCCCGACAGCCACACCGCCGCACCGTAGGTCACCACCATGTGCAGGCCCAGGGCCAGCACCACCACGCCCACGTAGGCACCCAGGCGGATGATCAGCTCGAAGCCGAACAGGGCGGCCAGGTTGAACATGAAACAGGCCACCGCGTACGGCGCCAGGCGGATGACCAGGTTGATCAGGGTCATCGAGATCTCAAACACGCCCTCGATGGCACGGCGCAGCGGCGCCACCTTGGCATCGTCGGTCAGCACCATGCCGATGCCGAACATCAGCGCAAAGAACATCAGCGACAGGATCGCGCCGTTGTCCGAAGCGGCCTGCAGCACGTTGCTCGGCACGATCGACAGCAGCATGTCCATGCCCTTGGGGGTGCCGTGGATGCCAGCGACGATCTCCTTGCTGCGCTCTGCATTCTCCGAGAGCATCAGCGCCGCCACCTGCGGGTCGACACCGGCACCGGGCTTGAGCAGGTTGACCAGAACAAGGCCGATACCGACAGCGATACCGGACAGCAGCACGGTGTAGGCCAGGGTCTTCCAGCCGATGCGGCCCAGGGCGCGGATATCGCCCATTTCCGACACACCCATGATCAGCGCCGAGAAGATCAGCGGCACGATCAGCATGAAGATCAGGTTGAGGAACAGGCCCGATGCCGGGGTGGTGACGTAGTCCATTACCCACTTGGCACCGGCCTGCAGACCATCGACGCTGCCGCCCAGGGCATGCACGGTCAGTCCCAGGACCAGGCCGATCGCAAAGCCGATGCCCATCTTCCAATGCAGGGGCAACTTCTTCCTGTCGGCAGCTGCTGCTGTCATGCGCGGGTTTCCTCGAAAAATGAATCTACTCTAACAAAGCGCGAAAGCCGCGCCGGTTCAGGGTTGCCGCGGCGGATACAGCGGCGGCAACCCAGTGTCGGCGGCAGCGCTGGCGGCCGACCAGTGCGGTCCGTCACGGAAGCACCCGCGCAGGTGCGCGCGCAGCGCGGCGACATCGCCCGTCCCACCCCAGCGGGCCTGCTGCAATGCCTGCAGGGCCTGCCGCTGGCCCGGATCGGCCAGCCGCTCGATCACCTGCTCAAGCCGCTCCACGCTGGCCATCGAGCACAGCAGTGCCTCCACCTGGTCGAAACTCTCGCCATCGATGGCCCGGCGCAGTTCGGCCACGCTGCCGCGCGACGGAGGCGTCGTGTCCGCAGAACGGGATGGCCGCTGGGTGCGAGCCGCCGGGGGCCGGCCACGGCGCCAGCCCCAGGCCAGGGTCAACAGCCACAGCAGCGCCAGGCCGATGGCGGCCGCCATCCACGCCCATGGACGCGTCGCGGTGGAGGTCGGCGCCAGCGCGGACGCAACCGCAGGGGCCGCGTCGTCGGGCAGCGCCGCGTCGGTATCGATCGGCTGCGCGGCCGGCGCGCCGGCCCGCCCGGCCGCGACGTTCAACTGCAGATCCGGCAGGCTGGCCTGCTGCGCACTGCCGCTGTCCACGTTCCACCACGCCACCTGCGGCCCGGGCACGCGCAGCGGGCCGGTCTGCCGCGGCACCACGGAGTAGCGACGGGTGATCTTCAGCCGTGGCGTGCTGCCGGTGAAGGTCTCTTCGTACTGGGCCGGTTCGGCGAAGACCTGGGCAGCATCACCCAGGTCAGGCACCGGCAGATCGGTGAACTGCGCCCGTGTGGCGCCGTTGGCAACCGCTTCCACGACCACGCTGGCCGCCTCTCCGGTACGCGCCGTGGAAGGTGCGGTGGTATAGCGCAACTGCAGGCCGTGCAGCGGCAACCATGGCTGTACCGCCTGCGCCGGTTGTGCCTGCACCTGCAGCGTGCGCTCGGCACCGACAGCATTCATGCGGCCGTTGCCGCCGTCGCCGCCATTGCCGAAGAAATCGTCGAAGAAGCCACCCGCGCTGCGCCCACTGAATCGTGCCCCGGGCAGGCGCAACGCGCCGCTGCGCTCGGGGATCAGCAGGAAGCGACGTTCAACCACGTTGTAGCGGCGGCCATTGACCTGGCGGACATCGGTGCGATCCTCACCCACCCGCTGCAGCGACGCCCCATCGGGGGTATCCAGTACCAGCTCGCCCGAGGCCAGCTGCGAGGCGAAGTACAGCCGCACCACCACGCCCACACTCTGCTGCACGTAAGGGGTCGGGTCATCGACTTCGGTTTCGATGAAGGCGGCGGCATTGCCCTGCGCGGTCGCGACCACTGCTTCACTGACCTGCAATGCCAGCGGCACCGTGCGCGCTGCGCCCACCTGCAGCGACGGTACCTGCAGCATGCCGGTGCGACGCGGGGTGAGCTCAACCGTGTACAGATTGCGCTGCTGCACCGCGCCGTTGCTCCACTGTACCTGGCGGTTGCTGGTCTGCGCGCTGAGTGCGAAATCGGTATTCAGCGGTGCGTAGTCGGGCGCGCCCTGGTCGGTTTCAATGTGCAGGGTGACTGCATCACCGGCGGCGATGCTGTCCTGTTCCAGCCACGCACGCGTCTGCGCCAGCGCCACCAGTGGCAGCCACAGCAACAGCAGCACGGGCAGTGACCACCGCCATTGCCTGATCACCACGCCCTTCATTGTCCTTCCCTCTTCCTGCGTTCGTTTTCCAGCTGGAACTTGGTGCGAAGCAACGCACCCGGGTCATCGGGCACCCGGCGCATCCAGGCCTCTACCGCCTGCTGTTCCTCGCGCTGTTGTGGCGTGCCGCCGTTGCCGCGTACGGCGCCCTTGCCGGCCTCACCTGCACGCGCCTGCTGCATGGCCTGCTGCATGCGCTGGCGCTGTTGAGCATCGGCCTGCGACTGGGCCTGCGCGTCGGCCGCTTTCGGTGGCTCCTGCCCCGCGTCCTGCTGGCCGGAACCGGAAGACCCGCGATTCTGCTGGCCCTGCGATGGTGGTTGCTGGCCCTGCTGGCCCTGCTGGCCCTGCTGGCCCTGCTGGCCTTGCTGGCCTTGCTGGCCTTGCTGGCCTTGCTGGCCCTGCTTGCCCTGCTTGCCCTGCTGGCCTTGCTGGCCTTGCGGGTTCTTCTGCTGGCCCTGCTGCGGCTTCTGTTGCCCCTTGCCCTGGCCCTGGTTGTCGTTCGAGGACTGCTTGCGCTTGCGTGCGGCATCGACCACGGCACGGTTGGCCACCGCGTCGGCCATCTGCGGGTGAAGCGACAATGCCTTGTCGTACGCGGCGATGGCAGCATCGTAGTCGCCCTGGCGCGCGAGCACGTTGCCCATGTTGTACCAGCCCGCGTCGCTGTCGATGCCTTCAAACTGCTTGCGCGCCGCATCGAAATCGCCCTGATGGTAGGCCTGCACGCCTGCGGCCAGGCGGGCGTGCTCGCGCTGGTCGGCGCGTTCCCACAGCGTGCCGGTTGCCGGCCCCTGTGCGGCGGCCTGCGTGCGCGGCTGCGCCTGCAGCTGCCCGCTCAACGGCAACAGCCCCACAGCCAGTACAGCCGCCAGCACGGCGCGGCGACGGAACGCCAGCAACGCCAGCAACATCACCGGCGGCAACAGCCAATAGCCTTCGTCCTGCCATTGCCGGGTCTGGCCGGGCCGCTGCAGTGCGCTGCCGTCGCTGGCATCAAGCACGCCCAGCGCCTGCAGATCGCGATCATCGCTGGCAATGCGCTGATAGCTTCCTCCGCCAGCGGTGGCCACCGCGCGCAGGCTGCCTTCATCCAGTGCCGCCTGCGCGATCTGGCCACGACCATCACGGTAGGCCGCACCGGACGGCGTGCCCAGGCCGAGCACCGATACCTGCAGGCCGAGCCCGCGCGCCTGTGCAGCGGCCAGCGCAGCTTCACTGTCGGCCTGGTCGCTGACCAACAGGATGCGGCCACGCAAAGCCCCCGTCTGCCGCAGCAGCTGTACGGCCCAGTCGATGCCGCGATCGGCACGCTGGCCATCGCGTGGCATCACATCCGGCGCCAACGCATCCAGGTACAGCGCCACATTGGCGGTGTCGTCGGTCAACGGCGCCACCGTATAGGCCTCTTCGGCGTATACCACCAGACCCACCTGCCCGCCCTGGCGGGCGCGCAGCAGGTCGCCGATCTTCGCGCGCGCCTGCAGCAGGCGCGAGGGTGGCAGATCGGTGGCGGTGATCCGGCTGGACAGATCCAGCACGACCACCAGCGGCGCACCGGCCTGGTACATCGGTTGTTCCTGCTGTCGCCAGCTGGGGCCGGCCATTGCCAGTACAGCCAACGTCCACCCCAGCATCAACACCCACGGCAGGCGCAGGCGGCGACGTCCCTCGCCGGCCAGCAGATGCGACAGCAGATGGGCGTCGACCGCCTGCCGCCAGGCATCGCTGCGCCGTTGCCGGTACATCGCCAATGCCAGGATCAGCGGCAGTGCCAGCAGCGCCCACAGCCATTCCGGCCGCAGCAGATGCAGTGCATGCCAGTCCAACGCGCTCAACGCGGGCAGCTTCTGCAGCAACGCACTCATCGACGACGCTCCGGCCAGACCCAGACCAGTGCGCCCAGCAACAAGGCCACCGCCAGCGGCCACGCGTAGCGCTCACTGCGCGGGCGCAGGGTCGGTCCCTTCGCGGCGATCGGTTCCAGCTGGTCCAGTTCGGCGTAGATACCAGCCAACTGGTCGGTGTCACGTGCGCGGAAGAAACGACCGCCGGTCATCTCGGCAATCCTGCGCAGGGTCGCCTCATCCACCGGGTCACGGTCAGCGGCCACGGTAATGCCAAAGAAGCGGCTGCCGTCACCGCCGAAGGCCACCGTGTGCACGCGTACGCCTTCGGCCCGCGCCAGCTCGGCCGCGCGCAATGGCTCCAGCACGCCAGCGTTGCTCACGCCATCGGTCAACAGGATCAATACGCGCTGGCCCTCGGGCTGGTTGCGCAGGCGCTTGACCGCCAGCGCGATGGCATCACCAATGGCGGTCTCGCGTCCGGCCAGCCCCACCACGCTGTCGCGCAGCTGGTCGCGCACACTGGAAAGATCGGCGGTCAAGGGCGTAAGCGTGTATGCACGATCGCCGAATACCAGCAGGCCAACGCGGTCACCCACGCGGCGGTCGAGGAAGTCGGCCAGCACCGCCTTGGCCGCGGTCAGGCGCTCCACGGGGCGTGCACCCAGCACCATGTCAGGCTCGCTCATGCTGCCCGATACGTCCATGGCCAGCATCATCTGCCGGCCTTCCTGCGGCGGGGTGATTGGCTCGCCCAGCTGCTGCGGGCGCGCCATTGCCACGCACAACGCGAGCCAGGCCAGCCACAGCAGCGCGCTGCGCAACCACGACACACCGATGCGGCCACCGCCGGAGAGTGCTTCCAGTTCGGTCACGGCATAGGGCACGCGCAACGCGGCCCCCGGGTCGGCACGCCGCTTCCACGCGTACATCAGGATCGGCAGCGGCAACGCCAGCAGCGCCAGCGGCCAGGCCAGCTGCAGATCCGGCCACGGCCAGTAGCTTGCCAACGCGTTCATCGGCGCCGCTCCTGCAGCAGCGTCAGGTAGCGAGCCCGTGCCCACGTGCGGATGTCGGCCAGTGCGCTGGCGTCCACGTGCGGGCGGTAGGCACCTTCGGCCAGCAGGCTGCGCTGCGGGGGTTGAAGGGTGTTCCTGGGATCCACGTATTGCCACCACGCGTCATCGCGCAGGGCCTCGCTGCCCGGTCGCGCCTGTCGCGCTGCGCGCCGCAGCAGACTGGCGATGGCGGCCAGCTCGGCAGGGCCAGCGGCCACCGCGGAAATTTCCTGATCGAACACGCGCATCCAACGCTGTTGCCGGCGACGACGTCGCCAAACCAGCGCAGCGATGATCGCCAGCACCAGCAGCACCACGGCCATCACCATCAGCCAGCCGGGGGCCGGCGGCCACCAGGAGGGAGCAGACGGGAGCTGCACATCGCGCAGCGGCAGCGGAGCACTCATGCGGGCACCTCGGTTGGTGCCGGCGCCAGCCAGGCATCGCTGGCCGCATCGGTGGACAGCACCTGCACATCCACGCGGCGCGCGGTGAGCTGCCGGCGAAGCGCCTGCAGGGGTTCGACGAAGTGTGCCTGCCAATGGGCCTGCACATCACTGCGGCGCAGATCCAGGCCGATGCGTTGCTGCGCGGCAAGAAACTGCAGGGGCGCGCTTGGCGGCTGCAGCTCCAGTGGATCCACCAGCAGCAGCAGGCTCAAGTCATGGTGTTGTGCCAGCGCACCCCAGCGCGCTGGCGGGATGCGGATCGCCTGCTGCGGATCAGCCAGCACCAGCATCCGTGCGCCGGGGCGCAGCACACGCGCCGCGTGGTCCAGCGCGCGCTCCAGCCCCAGATCATCGGCCGGCGGCTGGGCGTACCAGCGGGTGAGCGCATCGAGCACGCGCAGCACACCGCGCGCGCCCCCGGCCGGTGCAACCGGCGCTTCGCGCTCGCTGCCACGCAGCGCGCCGATACGGTCGCCGCGGCGCTGCGCGGACCAGGCCGCGACGGCACCTGCGCGAGCGGCCTGCACTGACTTGAAGCGCACCCGGGTACCGAAATACAGCGCAGGCGAGGTGTCGGCAACGATCAACGTAACGCGCTCGCGCTCGGCCTGGAACAGCTTGGTGTGAGTGCGTCCGGTGCGGGCGGTCACGCGCCAGTCGATGTGGCGCGCATCATCGCCGGCCACGTACTCGCGTGATTCGGCGTACTCCATGCCGCGTCCACGCATCGGCGATGGCGCCTGTCCGGCACTGCCGGCACGGCCCCTACGCGGCGGCGGTGGTCGCTGTGCCAATCGGCGCAATGCCACCAGTTCGGCCAGCTGCGGGCGCAGGCCATCGCCATCGCTGGCAGTGGCGGCCGTTTCCTTGGGGGTACCGGTCATGCGCGAGCTCAGGGCGCCGGAACCCGGGCCAGCAGCTCCTGCACCAGACGCTCGCCATCCCAGCCCTCGGCGGTGGCTTCATAGCTGGGCAGTACGCGATGGCGCAGCACGTCGGCAGCGACGGCACGCACATCATCCGGGGTGACGAAATCGCGACCGGCCAGCCACGCACGCGCACGTGCGCAGCGTTCCAGCGCGATCGAACCACGCGGGCTCGCGCCCCATGCGATGCGCCGCCCCAGCGCGGGGTCATAACGCGAGGGATCGCGCGAAGCCAGCACCAGCTCGATCAGATAGCGTTCCAATGCGGGCGCCATGTGCAGTTCCAGCACTTCGCGGCGCGCATCGAACACATCCTGCATCGGCAGTTTGTGCGGTGCCGGCGGCGCTTCACCGAGTGCGCCGCGTGCACGCTCCCGCGCCAGGCGCAGGATCTCCGATTCGGCGGCCTGGTCGGGATAGCCGATGCGCACGTGCATCAGGAAACGATCCAGCTGCGCTTCGGGCAGCGGGAACGTGCCTTCCTGCTCGATCGGATTCTGCGTGGCCATCACCAGGAACAGCGCCGGCAGCGCATAGGTATGGCGGCCGACCGTGACCTGGCGCTCGCCCATGGCCTCCAGCAATGCGGACTGCACCTTGGCCGGGGCACGGTTGATTTCATCGGCCAGCAGAATGGGGTGGAAGATCGGTCCGGGCACGAATTCGAAACGGCCCTCCTGCGGTCGCCAGATCTCGGTGCCGGTCAGATCGGCCGGCAGCAGGTCGGGCGTGAACTGCACGCGCGCGAAATCGGCTTCCAGGCGTGCGGCCAGGGCGCGGATGGCCGTGGTCTTGGCCAGGCCCGGTGCACCTTCCACCAGCAGGTGGCCATCGGCCAGCAGGGCAATCAGCAGGCGTTCGACCAGCGCCGCCTGGCCGACGATCTCGGCCGACAGGGCATCGCGCAGGTTGCTGAAGGCCGCGTGCAGGCGCGAGTCGGTCGGTGCAGGCGGTGGGGAAATGGAATCGGGCATCGGCGGAGGCAGGTTCATGGGGGCCTTTGACCGGCGCAGGATGGCCCGGGTTCCCCACATCATCGCAGGGCCGGCGATGGGTGGCATCAAGAATGGCTGAACAGCATCCACGCATGACGTGGATCTACTGGAGCCATCCACGCATGGCGTGGATCTACTGGAGCCATCCACGCATGGCGTGGATCTACTGGAGCCATCCACGCATGGCGTGGGATTGTCGACGTGATGCAAACGACGCGGGGCCGCACGTGGCGGCCCCGGTCGTATGTCGCTGATGCGCAGGCTCAGTTCTGGCGGGCGACGCGCAGCACCTTCGGGGTCACGAACACCAGCAGTTCGGCCTTGTCCTTGTTGCGGCCGCGCTTCTTGAACAGATTGCCGAGGAACGGCACATCGCCCAGGAACGGCACCTTGCTGACACTGTTGCGGTCGGTGAACTCGTACACGCCACCGATCACCACGGTCTGGCCATCTTCCACCAGCACGGCGGTGTTGACCTCGCGACGGTTGATGTTGGGTACCTGGCCGTAGCCATCCAGCACGATGTAGCTTTCAACCTCGTCCTTCTTCACTGCCATGTTGAGGAAGACGCGGTTGTCGTTGGTGATGGTCGGGGTGACCTTCAGCTCCAGCACCACTTCCTTGAACTGCACGTTAGGCGTCGCAGCACCACCGGCACCACCACCACTGATGGTGACGTAACCGATTTCCTTACCCTGCTTGATCAGTGCTTCGCGCTGGTTGGTGGTAACCACGCGCGGGTTGGAGATCACTTCACCACGCGATTCTTCCTGCATGGCCGACAGTTCGACGTCCAGCAGATAGCCCGCGTTGAGGATCGACAGTGCCAACGAACCGGGGTTGCTGGTCGAGGCGACCGGCAGGTTCCAGTTCAGGCCGCGGGTGATGGCCGAACCGACCGACACCGGCGGCGGACCCACGCGACCACCGGCAACCCAGTCGCGCTCGGCCTTGGCGTTGTCCTGCTGGGCCTTGACCTGCGATTCGCGGGTCAAGCGGTTGGATTCCAGATTGCCGCTGAAGTACACGTTGTCGCGGCTGCCGCTGATGCCGAACTTGGCACCCAGCTCGCGGGCGAACGTATCGGTGGCGATGACGATGCGGCTCTCGATCAGCACCTGGTCGACCGGGCGATCGATCACGTTGATCAGTTCGCGCATGCGCGCGATCTTCTTCGGAATGTCGCTGATCATCAGGGTGTTGGTGCGCTCATCGGCCACGATGCGGCCACGCGCCGAGAGGAAACCACTCTCCTCCTGCGATGCCGAACCGCCGCTGCCCTGCCCGCCGCCGCCGCTGCCACCACCGATGCCCTTGGCCTCGGTCAGCGCTTTGAAGATCTGCGTTGCGCTGTGGTAGTTGATCTGCACGTAGTCGGTGACGAGATCCTCGCGGTTCTCGATGGCGATGCGCGCGTCTTCCTTTTCCTGCTCGAACTTGGCCAGTTCGGACTGCGGCGCAACCCACACCACGCTGCCATCGCGACGCTTGTCCAGGCCCTTGGCACGCAGCACGATGTCCAGCGCCTGGTCCCACGGCACGTTGACCAGGCGCAGGGTCACGTTGCCCTGCACCGAATCGGAGGCCACCACGTTCAGGTTCGACTCTTCAGCGATCAGCTGCAGCACCGTGCGTACCGGCACGTCCTGGAAGTTGAAGGTCACCGGCTTGCCGGCGTAGCCACGCTGCGGCAGGCCCTTGGCGGCCTGGGTCACGCTGCCGGCGGTGACGGCACCGACGGCGGCCTGGGCCTGCTTCGGGCTGATCTCCACCACGTACTCGTTGCCGCTCTGGTAGGCCAGCGACTCCACCGGTCCACCGGTGCTCAGCACCAGCTGGGTGCCCGCACCGGACGGCTTGGCATCGATGCGCTGCACCGGGGTGGCGAAGTCGGTGACGTTCATCGGCTTCTGCAGGTTGGCCGGCAGGCGCGCATTGCCGACATCGACAACCACGCTGTTGCCCTGGCTGCGCAGGTCGGGCAGTGCGCCCTGGCCGTCGAACTGCAGGATCAGGCGACCGGCGCCGTCATCGCCACGTTTGAAATCGATTCGCGCAACCGACAGGCCTGCCGGTGCGGCGGCCGGCGTGGCAGCCAGCGCCGTGCCAGTCGGTTTTTCCGACGGCACGGCGGCCAGTGCCGGAGCGCAGGCCAGCATCAACGCGACTCCCAGCGCGCTGATGTGGTTCAAGGTAGAGCGCCGGATGGGACGCAGCCCCTTGGCTTGGTGAAAGGTCATCGTGCTATCCCCAGTAAACGATCATTGATCTTCCAGCGCGAGCGTAGCTGGACGTTCCAGCCAGCCACCCGCGCCATCCGGCACCAGTTCGATCAGCTCCACGCGGTCTTCGAAGACCGCGGTGACCCGCCCGTCGCTCTGCCCCAGGTAACCGCCCGGGCGCACCCGGTAGGTCACCTTGTCCGGCCCCATCACCAGCGCCACGGTGCCGGCGCCTGTTCCGATGGTGCCGACCATGTCCAGCGCGTCCAGCGGGAAGCCTTCCATCGGCTCCTTGCGCCGGTTCGGATCCGGTCGTAGTCCACCAGCCCCCTGCTGTGGATTGGTCCAGGCATCGGTGAACGGATCGCGCATGCCCTGCGCGGAATACTCGAAGGTCTCGAACTGCTGCATCACCGGCAGCGGCTCCAGCGGCTGCGCTGGTCGCGCACGCTCGCTTTCAACCCACTTTTCCAGATTGGGTGCATCACCGGGCGTGCTGGTCACGCCACGGCCGCACGCGGCCAGCAGCAGCACCACCATCGCCATCCCACCCCGTGCGATCAAGGTACGCATCACTTCTTGTCCTCCTGGCCGGCATCAGCACTCTGCTGGGCCTGCACTTCGGACTCGTCAAGGTAACGGTAGGTCTTGACGGTACCGGACAGCTCCAGGGCACCGGCACGGATGCTGCCGCCGGTCTTGTCCTTGGGCTTGAGGTTGATGTCGTGCATGGTCAGGATCACCACCCGCGGCAACGAGGCCACGCCGCTGACGAAGGCGCCGAACTGGTGGTAACTGCCCACCATCCGCAGCTTGATCGGCTTCTCGGCGTAGAACTCCTTGATCTGCTCCTGCTCCGGTTCGAACAGCTCGTTGGCCAGGCCGCTGGACAGCGCGGTCTGCGAGATGTCGATGATCAGGTCGGGCATTTCGGTCTTGCTGGGCAGCTGGCGCAGCATCTGCTGCAGCACCTGCTCCATCTGTGCCAGCTGCTGTTTCAACGGTTCCAGGTTGACTGCGCGTTCCTGTTCCTTGGTGAACTCGGCACGCAGCTCGCTTTCGCGCGTCTCCAGCCCGGCCAGTTCCTCGCGCTTGCCGCTGATCAGCAGCATCCAGGCCACGAACATGATGACCACGGCCAGCAACGCGCAGAAGACCACCTTGGCCTTCTGCGGCCAGTTGCCGATATCGTTGAAATCCAGGTTCTTCAACTCGACTTTCTTGCTCATGCGCGATCCCCCTGCATCGGGGCATGGAAGGCCTGCGGCGGCTGCGCCAGGCGGCTGCCTTCGGTCTTGGCCGGGGCCGGCGTTGCGGCCGGGGTTGCAGGCGGTGCCGGCTTGGCCGGAGCGTTCGGTGCGGGTGCAGCGGGTGCCGCGGCCGCAGCACTACCCGCCGGCGCAGCGGCAGGCGCCGTGCCATTGGAGGCTGCAACCGGTGCTGCCGGCGCGGCTGCGTCCGGTGCGGCACTGAGCGGTGCCACGGCCGGTGCGGCGGCGGTGCCGGCCACGCTGCCATCGGGGTTCAGGCCCGGCGTGGTCGCCGCTTCCTCGCTCTGCGCGGGCAGCTTGACCTTCACCTTGAACACGTACGGCAGGGCCTTGATGTCGGCCACAGGTCCGGTCGCACGGCCCTCCTTGTCCTTGTCCGGCTCACGCGCCTCGATGATCGCCAGTTCCGGATTGGTCATCCAGCCGGAGACTTCAAGGTTGCGCATGTACGCCGAAACGCGCGCATTGGACTGGGTACGGCCTTCCAGGGTCAGCACGTCACCTTCCTGCTGCAGGGCCGTCAGGACCACGCCATCGGGAATGGTGCGCACCAGCGCATCGAACAGATGCACCATCTGCGAACGCTTGGCCTGCAGCTGCTCGATCACCGCCTTGCGTGCCAGCAGGCGATCCTTCTGTGCGTCAAGGCGGTCGATCTCCTTGTTCTGCTCCTTGACCTTGTCGATCTCGGTCTGCAGATACGCGTTGCGATCACTCTGGCCACTGACCTGCAGGTCGTAGTAGAACCAGATTGCCAGCGACAGCAGCAGGCCACCGACGGCGGCCATGCCCAGCATGGCGTAGAACTCGCGCTGGCGTTGCTTGCGCCGCTCGGCGCGCCAGGGCAATAGATTGATGCGTGCCATCAGTCAAAGCTCCTCAGCGCCAGACCGGTCGCGATCATCAGCGCGGGGGCATCCAGGGCCAGCGCGTGCGCCTGCACCTTCGGCCCCAGGGTCATCTGTGCCAGCGGGTTGGCCACCACGGTCGGTACGCCCAGCTGTTCTTCGACCATTTCCGGCAGGCCTGCCAGCGCGGCACAACCACCAGCCAGCACGATGTGATCGACCCGGTTGAATTCGCTGCCGGCGTAGAAGAACTGCAGCAGGCGGCTGATCTGCTGGACCGTCGCCTCCTTGAACGGCTCCAGCACTTCCATCTCGTAGCTTTCCGGCAACCCGCCCTGGCGCTTGGCCAGACCGGCTTCCTCGTAGCTCAGGCCGTAACGGCGCATGATCTCGTCGGTCAGCTGCTTGCCGCCGAACACCTGTTCGCGGCTGTACAGGCTGCGGCCGCCGCGCAGGACATTGAGGGTGGTCATGGTGGCGCCGATATCGACCAGCGCGACCACGCCTTCGGACGACACCGGCAGCTCGCTGGCGACCAGGGCGAAGGCGTTCTCGACCGCGAAGGCCTCCACGTCCATCACCTTGGCCTGCAGGCCACCGAGTTCCAGTGCCGACTGGCGCAGTTCAACGTTTTCCGAACGCGAGGCAGCCAGCAGCACCTGGACCATTTCCGGGTTGTTCGGGATCGCCCCGATCACCTCGAAATCCAGGTTCACTTCTTCGATCGGATACGGAATGTAATTCACCGCTTCCAGCTCGATCTGGGCTTCCATGTCGTTCTCGTCGAGCTCGGCCGGCATCGGGATCACCTTGGTGATCACCGCCGAACCGGCCACGGCTGCAGCGGCCAGCTTGGCCTTGCTGCCGGAACGGTTCATCGCCCGGCGGATGGCCTCTCCCACGGCCTCCACCTCAACGATGTTCTTCTCCACCACCGCGTTGGGCGGCAATGGTTCCACGGCATAATGTTCCACACGGAAACGGTTGCCGCTACGGGAAAGCTGCAAAAGCTTTACCGCAGTCGAACTGATGTCGACGCCAATGAGTGGCGACTGACTTTTTGGGATGAGCCCCACGGTTTCTCCCCTGCCGACGGGCACTTGGACGCAAGAGCTGCGTCCGCGCATTAATAACGTATTCTTAGCAAATGGCAACCGCCCTGCTGTGAACTCCCTCACAGGATGAACACGCAGCCCCTGGCGATTTCCCCTTGCACTCCCCGGTGCCGACCCCAGCCGCCACCTTGCGTAATCTATACTCTGCGACCACGAAATTCGCAATCGGAATCTGACACCGATGACCCGACTCCGCCGCTGGCTGCGCTGGATCTTCCTTGTTGTACTGGTCCTGGCGCTGGTCGGAGCGGCCGCCGTTGGCGGCCTGTACTACGCCGTTTCCTCCAAGCTCCCCGACGTGCAGACCCTGCGCGACGTGGAAATGCAGGAGCCGATGTACGTCTACGCTGCCGATGGCAAGCTGATGGCGGTCTTCGGCGAGACCCGGCGCACCCCCATCACCATGAAGGACGTGCCGGAGAAGCTGAAGCAGGCTTTCCTGGCTACCGAGGACGCCCGCTTCTATGAACACGGGGGCGTGGACTACAAGGGCATTGGCCGTGCGGTGTGGCTGCTGGCCACCACCAACGACAAGCGCGTGCCCGGTGGTTCCACCATCACCCAGCAGGTCGCCCGCCAGTTCTTCCTCAGCTCCGAGTACAGCTATACCCGCAAGCTGGCCGAGATCCTGCTGGCGCGCAAGATCGAGTCCGAGCTGAGCAAGGACGAGATCTTCGAGCTGTACCTGAACAAGAGTTTCTTCGGCAACCGCGCCTACGGCGTGGCCGCTGCGGCCGAGTTCTATTACGGCAAGAAGCTGAACGAGCTGGACCTGGATGAGATGGCCTCGCTGGCCGGCATCCCCAAGTTCCCCTCCTCGGGCAACCCGATTTCCAACCCGGAGCGGGCACGCCAACGCCGCGACAACTATGTGCTGCAGCGCATGGCCGAACTGAAGTTCGTCAGCCAGGCCGAAGCCGACGCGGCCAAGGCCGTGCCGATGCACGCCACCGCGCATGAGCCGCCGGTGCAGGTCGATGCCCCGTACGTGGCCGAGCTGGTGCGCCAGGAAATGATCGCCCGCTTCGGCGGTGATGTGGTCAACAAGGGTTACCACGTCACCACCACCATCGATGCGCCGCTGCAGACCGCCGCCAACCTGGCCGTGCGCGACGGCCTGCTGCTGTACGACCACCGCCACGGCTGGCACGGCGTGGAGAAGCAGGTGGCGCTGGGGGCCGGCGACGACGCCGCCGCCCTGGCCGCGCACCTGCGTGGCATCTACGGCCAGGCCGGCCTGCTGCCGGCGATTGTCGCCAGTACCGGTGCCGATGGCAGCGCTACGGTCGTGCTGGGCAACCGCAGCGAGATCGTGCTGCCGGCCGGTGCCGCCAAGTGGACCAACAAGAGCCCGGCCAAGCTGGTACAGCGTGGCGACATCGTGCGCGTGCGCGCCGGTGCCAAGGAGGGTGAGTGGCTGCTGGACCAGCTGCCACGTGGCCAGTCGGCCCTGGTCTCGCTGGATGCCAACAGCGGTGCGTTGCGCGCGCTGGTGGGGGGCTTCAGCTTCAGCGGCAACAAGTTCAACCGCGCCACCCAGGCCCGTCGCCAGCCGGGTTCGAGCTTCAAGCCGTTCGTGTACGCGGCCGCGTTCGACAAGGGCTACAACCCGGCATCGATCGTGCTCGACGCGCCGGTGGTGTTCCGCGACCGCCGCGGCAAGACCTGGGCGCCGCAGAACGATGGCGGCGGCTTCCGTGGCCCGATGCGCCTGCGTGAAGCACTGGTGCAGTCGCGCAACCTGGTTTCGGTGCGCCTGCTGGATGGCATGGGCGTGGACTACGCGCGCAAGTACATCAGCCAGTTTGGCTTTGCCGAATCCGAGTTGCCGCCGAACCTGTCGATGTCGCTGGGCACCGCCTCGCTGACCCCGCTGTCGGTGGCCCGTGGCTATGCGGTATTCGCCAACGGCGGTTCGCGCGTGGACAGCTGGCTGATCGACCAGGTGGTCGACCGCGATGGCAACCTGGTGTTCAAGGAGAACCCGGCCATGGCCTGCCGCGAATGCGCCGGGACCAGCGATGGCCAGCCGGTCAACCAGGTGGTAGATGGCTTCAACTTCGGTGCCCCGGCCCCGAAGGCCGACGCCAAGGCCACCGCCAAGGCGGAAGCCAAGACCGAAACCCCGGCGGCGCCGGTCAACCCGGATGCCCGCACCGCCCCGCGCGCGATCGACGCCCGTACCGCGTACCAGCTGGTGTCGATGATGCGTGACGTGGTCCAGCGCGGCACCGGTGCCCAGGCCAAGGTGCTCGGCCGCGAGGACGTGGGCGGCAAGACCGGCTCGACCAACGACCACCGCGATGCCTGGTTCTCTGGTTTCGGTGGCCCGTATGTGACCACCGTGTGGGTGGGCCGCGACGACTTCCGTTCGCTGGGCTACCGCGAGTACGGCGGCAAGGCGGCCCTGCCGATCTGGATCGACTACATGCGCACCGCGCTGAAGGACACCCCGATCGCCCAGAACGAACCGCCGAGCGGCATGGTCCAGGCCACGCTCAACGGTGCGGTGGAGTGGGTCAAGGTGGAAGACATGGACCGCCTGACCGACTACGACCTCAACCTGCAGAGCACCCCGCAGGCTGACGCCGCGGCGCTCGAAATCTTCTGAGGGAGGCGGGGATTGGCCGGGGGGGGCCACGCCACATGGGTGGGCCGCGTGCCCGGGTAGCGCCGGGCCTGGCCCGGCGAGCGCAGCGGCGCTGTTTCGTCTACCCACGCAGATGTCACAACCTTGCGCTAGTCTGTAGCCAGGTCGCAACAGGGAGTCACCGCATGCATCGCGCCCGTCAGCATGCTGCCAGCCAGACCCGCGAGCGTCGTCACCGCCTCGCCCACGAAGCCGCCCGCCTGATGGCCGAGGGCGGCATCCGCGACTTCCACCAGGCCAAGCTCAAGGCCGCCAGCCGCCTCGGCATCCACGACGATGCTTCCCTGCCCCGCAATGTCGAGATCGAAGACGCCCTGCGCGAGTATCAACGCCTGTTCTCCGGGCCACAGCACGGCAGTGAACTGCAGCGGCGCCGCGAGTCCGCCCTGCGTGCGCTGGAGTTCCTGCACGGGTTCACTCCGCGCCTGACCGGCCCGGTGCTCGATGGCACCGCCGATGCACACAGCCCCGTGCAGCTGCATGTGCACAGCGACGACCCGGAGGCCGTGCACCGCTTCCTGGACGAGCACGGCATTCCGGCCGAATCGCGCGTGCGGCGACTGCGCCTGGACCGTGAGCGGAACCGCGATGTGCCGGTGTGGGTGTTCACCGCCGAGGACCTCACCTTCGACGTGGCGGTACTGCCCTACGACGCGCTGCGCCAGGCACCGTTGTCACCGGTGGATGAAAAGCCGATGCGGCGTGCCTCCGCCACGCAGTTGCGGCAGTTGCTGGCCGAAGCAGAAATCACCGCCTACATCGCCGGCTGACACGGCCGGCAACGCAGGCCTGCACGACGGGACCGGGGCGGCATGCGCCCCGACCCGTGCAGGACATCGCGCGGCGGCATCGACCGCTACCAGATCACCGGTTCCTCGATGGGATCGGTCAACAGCCGTGGCAACCAGGGCGCCGGGGCACGCTTGGGGTACTCCACCATCATCCGCGCGTGCATCTGCTGCAGGTCGCCCAGCAACCAGGTCTGGTAGTAGATATCGTTGAAGGAGTCGGACCAGCCGCTCTTCACCCGCCCGCGCTCACCACCGTTGAGGTTCGGCGTCATGCTCGGCGGCACTTCCAGGATCGGCTCCAGCGCCGCGTTGATCGCCGCATTGTCCGCAGCGGCATTGCGTACAAGCGCGATGCGTTCCTTCACCCGCCAGCAGTCGTAGGGAAAGCAGCCGCCGGTAGCCGTGATGTAGTCGCCGATGTCAGCCAGCATGCTGGCCCTCAACTGCCACGCCACTTCGCTGTCCAGGGTTTGTCGTACCCGCAGGGTGCGCAGGGTGCTGGCACGGATGTCCTCGGGCGTGGTGAACTCCACACCGCGGGGTGTACCGCCATGACGCACCAGCACGATGCGGTGGATCGCCTCCTTGGTGATGCCCTCCACCCGCAGCGTGGCAGCTTCCGGGTGCACGCGCGGCGGCGGCACGCTCAACGCCCGCCAGTGGTACCACAGCAGCAGGAACAGGCCGACCATGGCCGCCACATAGACCAGCGTCCAGCCGTCGATGTGGCGCGTGTAGTAGCGATACCGGGCGCGCCACAGGTAGTAGCGCCGATAGCTCATGAACAGGCCCATGAAGTTGTACATCGCGGTCTCCCCAGCATGGGCTCCGGCACGGGGCGCAGTGCGCCCGCGCGCCGGAGCATGACGATTTACCAGCCGATACCCACACCCACACCCATGCTGCGTTCACCGCTGTTGGTGAACGCCCCATTGAGGCTGAAGGTGGCCGAGCCCTTTTCGTTGAGCACGCGCTGGTAGCCCACCGCCATCGCCGATTCGCCTTCGGCGTAGCCCACGCCCGCACCGAGCCGGTTGTAGGTGGCCAGGCCGGCGGTGTTCATCGCCATCGCGGTCTGCGCGCTGCTCATCGCGGCCATGCGATTGAAACGCTTGTCCATCTTGTCCAGGCGTCGTTCGACGTTGCTGATCGCCCCATCGGTGTACTCGTTGGCGCGGGCCAGCATCTTTTCCAGCTCGGCGGTGTCGACCTGCGGCTTGGGCGTGTCGTCCTGCTTGGCCTTCGGCTGCGGCGTGGGCTTGTCGCCCTCGCCTACCGAGGCGACCTGCTGGGGGTCCTTGCCTTCCGGTGGCACAGGGGTGTCTTCGGTCTGCGGCTTCGGCAGCGAGGATGACGCCAGTGCATGCGGTGCCGGCGCATCGTCGATGCGCTGCTCCAGACCATCCATGCGGCCATTGAGCTGCTGCTGCATCGAATGCAGCTGGCCACCGTTGACCGCATCGCGGCTGCCGGCCGCGATCAGGCCATTGGCCACGTTGGAGATGACCATGCCGTTGGCACCGGCGAGGGTGAGCTGGGTAGCGCCGTCTGCGCGAATCGAGGGAGCGTCCTGGAAGACGGAGCGGAGCTGGGTTTCGACCTTGTCCACGCGCGAGGTGGTGGTGACGACTGCGCCATCGAGCGCTTCCAATGCGCCATTGAGCGTGGATTGGGACTGGCCCTGCACGTTGAAGCTGGGGCCAACGATGTTGCCGTTGGCATCCACCTCGCCGCCGAGGGCGGAGAGCGCACCGCGCAGCTGGCCGACCGTGGCAGCGTTGTGGTTGGCGGTGCCGTTGGCGATGTTTACGAGGCGGCGCTTCATTCCAGCATTGCCAAATGATGCAACTCCTGACTCGGCCGCATAAGAGCTGGTTCCGAGCGCGATAGAACCGTGGGCTCCGGGTTCGACCCTTGAACCAACGCCGAACGCAATGGCTCCGAATGCGCCCGGCTCGCCGGCTCTACCAACCTCAGCTCCAGTCCCGATGGCAAAGCTGGAGTCTGAGCCTTCGTAGACAGTAGATGCTCGTCCGAGGGCAATTGAATTTCTACCCATCGCTTGGGCGAATGTTCCAATCGCCGTGCCACCCTCGATGCCCGTCTTTGCGAGGTTTCCAATGGCGAGACCAGCCGCACCAGCCTGAGCAGGGCCATACTCAGGAGCCTTGCCCACGCTGACATATTGACTGATGCCTTCCAAGGCCGACACACGGCTATTGGTCTCATAGAGCTGACTGCCGCGCACAACGTCCGAACTGTCAGCCGAAAGCTTCGCCTCAGCCACACCAGTCAAACGCGCACCACCATAGTCGATGACGCTCGCATCCAAACCTCGCATTACCTGCTGCCCCATCTCCCGCTTCTTGCGCATTGCCTCCAGATCATTCCGATTCTGCGAGATCTTCTGCTCTGCGGCGTACAGCTGGTTGCCCGTTACGGCATCGCGGCTACCTGGCGCCACTCGGCCATCGGCAAGATTGGTCAGCACCATGCCGTTCACGCCATTCAGCGCGATCTGGTTCACACCGTCGGCACGGGCCGAAGGTGAATCCTGGAAGATCGAGCTGAGCTGACCTTCCACCTTGTCCACGCGACGGCCTGCGGTGATGACGGCGCCATCGAGTGCCATCAGCGCATCCTCGACGGTGCTCTGCGTTCCGCCTTGCAGCGTGTAGGTCGGAGCGATGATATTCCCGTTGCCGTCCATGCCTGCATCTCCGCCGAGGGCGGCGAGGGAATCGTTGAGCTGGGAGACGGTGGTGGCGTTGTGGTCGGCGGTACCGCGCGCGACGTGCACCAGTCGCCGCCCTGAATCCTTGGTGCCAAAGGACGCCGTATTCGACTCTGTTGCTTCAGCACCCGAGCCGATTGCCATCGCGCCAGTCGCCCCGACCCGGACCTTGGCTCCAGCCCCAATTGCAATACTGTCGGCTGCCTCCACCTGGGCACCGGCTCCCATGGCGAACCCGTTCAGAGAGTCTTTCGAGACTGTCGAGCCGCGTCCGATTGCCACGGAGTTGATGCCATCTGCAAGAGATAGCGCACCCAGTGCAGTTGCACCTTCCGTGCCAGCTTTAGCTGAATCCCCAATTGCTACCCCGAGCGAGCCTGCCTCCGCCCGCTGGCTAAAGGAATCAGTACCAACACTCACGTACTCGCTGGCGCTCTCCAATGCCGAAATTCGACTGTTGCTCCCGTAGAGTTGTCGGCCCGACACGGCCTCTGTGCTACTGGCATCAATGGAGCCGTCCGCAACACCACTTATCTTCCGACTGGCATTGGCGCTATTGCGCACATCCAAGGTGGTACCGCTGTTTTTCTCACCCAGGCGCACGCTGCCAGACGCAGATGCCTGCGCCACGAGCCCGCCCAGCGCCGCTGTCTCGGTCAGCGCCTTGATTGCATCCGTCTTTGCCGCGGCAGCTTCCGTGCCCGCAGACCTGGCTATACCCTCCACCGCTGCAACCTTGTCATTGATGGTATTGAGCTGCCTACCGTTGACGGCCTCGTAGCTGCTGGCACTGACCGCACCATCGGCCACGCCGGTCAGCTTCCGATTCACGTTCGCGCTGTTGCGCACATCGAGCACGGTGCCGCTGTTCTTCTCGCCAACACGAACGTTGCCGTTGACAGCGACTTGACCGACAAGACCACTCAGCACTCCGGTTTCAGCCAACGCTTTATCCGCGCTGACCTTCGCCGCGGCGGCTGCCGTCTGTGCCGCAGTCACGTTCGCGTTGGTTTCATGGAGCTGCTTGCCGGTCACGGCCTCGTTGCTGGTCGCGCTGATGGCCCCATCGGCGACGCCCATAATCCTGCGGTTCGCATTGGCGCTGTTGCGCACATCCAGCTGCGTGCCACTGTTCTTCTGGCCCAGACGAACACTGCCATTGGCAGCGGTCTGGTTGACCAGGCCACCCAGCACCATCGTCTCGGCCAGTGCCTTGCCCGATTCCACCTTTGCGGTATTGGCGGTGGTCGTCGCTCCGTCTGCTGCTGTCTGGGCCTTGATCACGGCCTGGTTGGTGGTATGTAGCTGGTTGCCGGTGATGGCATCCGTGCTGCCGGCCCCCACTACACCATCGGCGATGTACTGGATCTTCCGCTTCCTGCTGGCGCTGCCAACCGAAACAGAATTGGCGGAGGCGGACACAGAGCCTGTCCCGATGACGAAGGAATCGGCATACGAGCCCGCTTTCAACATGCCATTCAGTGATCCGATCTTCTGCTCGGTGGCATAGAGCTGCTTGCCAGTCACGGCCTCGTTGCTGGTCGCACTGACAGCCCCGTCGGCAACCCCCAGAACCTTGCGGTTCGCATTGGCACTGTTGCGCACGTCCAGCTGCGTGCCACTGTTCTTCTGACCCAGTCGAACACTGCCATTGGCAGCGGTCTGGGTGACAAGACCACCCAACACCGCCGTCTCGGCCAGCGCCTTGCCCGATTCCACCTTTGCGGCGCTAGCGGTGGTCGCCGCAGCGTCCGCTGCTGTCTGGGCCTTGGTCACTGCTTGGTTGGTGGCATGAAGCTGGTTGCCGGTAATGGCATCGGTACTATTTGCACCCACCGTACCATCGGCGATGTACTGGATCTTTCGCTTCCTGCTTGCACTGCCCACAGACACAGCATTGGCGGAGGCGGACACAGAACCTGTCCCGATGACGAAGGAATCAGCGTGCGAGCCCGCTTTCAGCATGCCACTCAGTGATCCGATCTTCTGCTCGGTGGCGTAGAGCTGCTTGCCAGTGACCGCGTCTGTACTACCGGCACTCAGACGCGCGTCCTGGACATTGACGATGCGGCGCTTCTCGCTGGAGCTGCCCACAGAGACGACATTGTCTTCGTTGGTGATTGCGTTGGCTCCCAGCGCCACCGAGTTCTGGTTCTGCGCGAGCGCGCCACTACCCAGTGCCACCGCATTCGTGCGGGTTGCGCCGGAATTATTGCCCAGCGACGTTGACCCGAACCCCGATGCTCTGGAGTTCGCTCCCAGGCCCACACTGTGTCCGCCCAACGCCTTCGATTGATAGCCTATGGCAACGTTGTCGACGCCGTAGGTCTCCGCCGAGTTGCCAAAGGCGGAGCTGTTGTTTCCGTTGATGCGAATCCCATTTCCGAACCCGGTTCCACTCTGCCCTATCGCTATTGCCCCAGCACCTGTAATCAAGGGTGTCGTCGAACTCAGCAGCGAGAATGCGTGGACGCCCGGCGCCGTCGCCGCCTTGTAGAGGCACCCCTCACGCCACTCCTCTTCCGCGCTGCAATCAGGGCTCGTTACCGCAGCGGCGTGAGCGCCCCCCGCGAGCGACTGGAAGGCTACAAACAACGCCACGCGCTGTGCGCCCTTGCGACGCTGCGACGATGCTGCGCGCACCGTCTTGGCGAACTCACTGCCCACCACCCAGCACTGCTTGGCCACACTCCAGATACGTCGATAGATTCGATTCATGCTCGTTCTCCTTAACACCATGGGGAAATGAAGCCCCGCGCCATGCACGGGGCGGGTTGATCAGGCCGCCGGCGCCAATGTCTGCACATGCTCGCGGTGACCGTCACGGGACAGGCGATAGCGCAGCTGCAGCGTGCTGCCCGGTTTCGGATGGAAGGGCAGCTCCACTTCGGCATCGGGGTACAAGCTGTGCGACAGCTCGTGCGCACTGCAGGCGCCGTCCGCACTGCAATCGGCAACGCTGGTGATGCCCACCCGAAGCGTTCCCGTGTTAAGCAGCGTGCTGCCCTTCAGTTGCAGGTCCACGCTGCCGTTGTTGGGGATCACATTCACCAGCGCGCCCCACACCAGGCTGACGCCAACGTTGGCCTGTGCTCCTTCGCCGTCTACGTCCAGGCCGGCCTCATCGGGCCCTTTCACCCCCTCGAAGTAGAGGCGGTAAGCCGCTTCCTTTTCGACGGCGTGCAGCGGGATCACCCGGATCAGGCGATTGCCGCCACCGGCCAGCGCGAACTTGCCCGGCGTGATGGCGATGGCGGCGTCTGCCGCTTCCACCTCCAGCTCTTCCTCGCCCGCTGCCGCGGGATTGACGATGCGCAGCAACCGCGTCTGCACGTACTGCGGCTGGGTGGACTGGGAGTACACCCGGATCTGTGCCCCCTGCCGGGCGTCGACCGCCGCGCGCATGGGGTGGATAGTGAGATTGGCGTGGGCCGAAGGTACCTGCAGGGCACTCAACGGCAGCAGGCAGAACAGCAGCTTTTTCATGGCAGGCTCCGTGGGGATCAGGGTTTGGCGGTGGGCACGCGCAGCTCTACCGTCAGTTCGCCGTCGTAGAGACCGGGGCGTTTGCTGGCGATGGGTGTGGGCGGTGTTTCCAGCGTCAGCGGCGTGGGCACGCAGTACACGGGTTGACTGATGCCCGGCAGCAGCACCATGCGTAGCTGCGCGCTGTCGATGCCACGCAGCAGCTGTTCTTCGCCGTGCTTCATTGCCAGAAGATTGCCGCCGTAGTTCAGGCCAACCTGGTAGTCGAGGCGCTGGGTGTCGTCGCTGCCGCCGTCCTGATGCCAGACCGCGAAGTCGCGCCCCGGCGGTGGGCGCGGCCCGCTGTCGCGCACGGTGACGCCGAGGAATTCGCTCTGCGAGCCCACACCGTCGTAGAGGCACATGTCCACGTCCTTGCGCCCGGCGACGACCTTCCGGATGGGGTCGTAGCGCAGGTCCATGTTGACCAGCGGTGCAACGCCATCGAAGCCGGGGAAGTAGATCGAGATGGCGTCGTAGTCGGTGACGGTGAAATCGAAGTTGAAGGTGGCTGTGGCTACCGGTGCTGCGGCAGGGTCGGCTTTGATGTTCAGGCGCATCGTGGCCTTCCAGTGGCCGGCGACGAGCCTCCTCAGCTCCTGGGTCGGCATGATCAGTTGAACGCCGGTCCCTATTGGTTGATCCCTGCATTCAAACCAACTGGCTGCGTATAGGTATCGCTGCGTGTTCTCCCAGAAATCTGAACTGCAGACCCTTCCAGACATGATTCGTCTCAGGTATCCGATCGCGCGAATCTCCGCATGCAGACCAGTTCGCTGCTCGATCATCAGAAGCGAGATGTCCGATTCGCCACGCGTCAGATGAGGCACTCCTTCCGTCGGGCACCGCCCAAACTCAGTATCAGAAGCAGACCCACAAACCACATGGATCTGCCCATACTTCATCGTCAGGTCGTGACTGAATCCCAGCACCGTCCGCGGCGCCCACAACTCCACATCGCCCGGCACCGCCGAGCGATCCCACGTCATCACGATGTCCCGGCTCTGATCCGCCGGATGCGTCTCCGGCGGCCACTGCGCCCACGCCCTCGGCGCCAGCACCACCAGCGCACACACCAGCATCAACACCAACAACACACGCCGGTTCATGGCGTTCCTCCTGCAGCAGCGGTCTGGGGCGTGGCGGCAATCAACGCGCGTTCCTGCAGCAGCCGGGTCACGCGGGCCTGCTGGCGGATCTCCGGCGGCAGCAGGGCCACGGCCAGCGGCTCGCAATGCACGGCGCCCACCAGCAGCACCACCTGGCGGCGCTCGCGCACCTGCAGCGGGCAGCGCAGCAGGCGGTCGTCCTGCAGCAGGTACAGCGTTGTCTCGCGACGCGGGAAATCTGCGACGAAGCCGCCATTGGCGCTGGTGCCGGGCACCGGCGCGTTGAGGATGCGGGCGCCACCCAGCGGCGCTCCGGCAAGATCCTTGGCGTTGCCGATGAAGGTGTAGGTCACCTCGATCGGCACCGGCATGCGCATCAGCCGCCCGGGGCTGAGGAACATCGGCCGTGCGCCACCCACGCCGGTCACGCGGATGGCGGCGATGCTGTCCAGCGTGCTGGCGTCCTGTACTTCGGCGCGGTGCGATTGGTACGACGACAGCGGCAGCAACCGGCGCTCGCCAATCTGCAGGCGTTGACGGCGCAGGCCGCCCACCTGCAGTTCGGCCGCCACGCCACGCAGGTCGACATCGTCGGTGTCGGCCACCTGCACGGCCAGGCCGGCGTCGGCGCCGTTGCTGCCGCTCCAGTAGAAGCCGCGCTTGCCCAGTGCGAAACCGGAGCTGTGCATGCCGCTGTAGGCGGTCTCGCTGCGGCCGCGCTGCTGGTAGTGCGCCAGCGTGGCGCCGCTCTGGCCCAGGCTGTTCTGCAACTGGCCACTGAGCGTGGCGCTGTAGCGGTCGCTGTTGTTGGCGCGCAGCTCGGCCGACAGCTCGCGGTACTGTGCGTCCACGTCCTGGCGCAGGCTGTGGCCGACGCTGTAGTTGATGTCCGGACGCTGGTGCTGCGGCTGACGCACGTCCACGCTGTAGCGGCGCTGGCCACCGCCGGCGGTGCCGCGCACAAGACGGGTCAGACTCAGGTTGAAGTAGATGCCGCGGTCGCGCTGATCGCTGCCGCGCAGGCTGTCGCTGGCACGCTGCTGCCACACACCCACGCGGGTGGAGACACTGAAATCCTGCCAGCGATGGCTGCGGCTGAAGCTGGCCTGCCAGGTGCGGCTGAGTTGCGGTTCGCGGCGCGGTTGCCACGGCGGTGGCGGTGGCAGCAACGGGTCCAGCGCGGCCAGCGGATCGCCCTCTGCACCGGGAAGCTCGCGACCGGCGCGCCAGGTCTGGCGCCGCGTGTAGCCCACATAGGCGCTGCCACCGGCCAGCGGCAGCGCCATCGAGGCACTGAGCGAATTGGTGCAGCCCAGCTGGTCGCGGGCGTCGGCCTCGAACTGGCAGGCCTTGCCGCGCATGCGCTGCTGGTAGATGTTCCAGGACGCGGTGTGGCGATACGACAGCTGGTGCTGCTGGCCGGTACTGCCATCGTTGCCGCGCATGCCGCCGAAGCTGGCGCGCAGTTCCCGGGTGGCGTACAGGCGGCGCAGGTCCATGCGCAGCTCGCCGTAGCGGAAGCCGCCAAGGTCGGCGGCGCCGGCCACCACGGCCACGTCGCGGCCCAGCGGCACGCGCATGCCGGCAACGGCCACGCGTTCGCCATCGAAGCGATCACTGCGCCGCTCGTTGCGCTTGCCACCCTGCACGAACCACTGCCACTGGCTGTTGGTCCAGTCGCCGCCCTTGTCGAACGGCGCATCCTCGCTGCGCACCAGCACGCCGTCTTCAAAGATGCGCAGGGTGATGGTGTAGTTGCCGAACGGGAAGTTGCGTGTGTCGATCTGGTTGATGCCGGCCTGCAGGTAGTAGGTCTGCAGCAGACGCGTGCCATCGAAGGCGTCCACCCGAGCATCGCGCGCCAGCAGCACCGTCAACGGCGTGGCCTGCACGGCGGCATCGGCATCCACATAGGCCTGGGTGGTGCCCACGCGCAGGCCCTGCAGGCGGTCCAGCGGCAGCATGCTGAAACTGAAGGTGCCGCCCTGCGGACTGGACAGATTGCGGCGGTCCATGCGCCCGGCCTGCAGGTAGTGCGCCTGCCCCAGGTCGTGGCGGTAATAGACATTGTCGAACTGGAACGCACTGTCACTGCCGCGGCTGCGGTAGCGCTGCTGGTTGAAGTTCCATTCGGCGGAGACATGACCGTGATCAAACAGTCCCAATACGCCGGTGCCGCGCGCGGACAGCGTCTGGTAATCGCGGCTGCCACTTACATTGATCACCTGCTGGTGCAGGAAGGCGTTTTCGGCGTTGGCGCTGACCGTGTGGAAGCGTTCGGCGGCCGGCTTGCCGGGAATCCATTGGCGGGCGACGAACAGGCGCACCGCTCCCTCGCCCTCGTCGTACAGCGCGCGCACGGCGGCGGGGTCTTCGGGTGGATCGAGATAGCCGCAGCCGGCGCTGGCGCCACCAAAGCGACAGGCCAGGTGACTGTTGCGCGGCATGGGTTGCGAGAGCGCTGGCAGCAGCGCGGCCTGCGCCTCGGCCGACAGGTCCAATCCCTGCAGCACGCCTGCCGGGTCTTCCAGCTGCACGTGTTCCAGGGTCACGCGCACCGGCGACAGCCCGGCCGAGCGGCCGAACAGCTGGATGTCGAGTTGTTCGGTCTGGCCTTCAACCAGATCTTCGAAGCCGGCTGGCACGCCGTGCGCGGCCACCCAGGGAGGGGACAACGCCAGGGCGAGCGCGACCGCCAGCCGGGTGACGGCGGGAGCGTGTGGGGTCATGGGGGGTACCACTGGAGAAGCGGCCGGCCCGCGTGAGGGGCCGGCACAGGAACCGCGTTGAATCAGGGCTTCTGGTTCAGCACGATGTTGACGACGCCCGAATAGCGACCCTGGGTGGTCAGCGGCGCCGGAGCGGTCTGCGCGATCACCAGCGGCATCGAGACCGAGGCGCCCGGGGTCGAGCCGGCACCGGTGAACAGATCGGCCGCAGCGTACTCAATCGGGGTCAGGCCCAGCGCGCGACCGTTGAGGCTGACCCTCATCGGCACGGTGACCGTGCCGTCGCCGTTGGCCAGCACGAATGCACCACCGATCTTGGCTTCGATATCGACGGTGTCATCGTTGGAGTGGATGCGTACGTGCTGGGTATTCGGGATCAGCCCACGCAGCGGATCGTGGGTCAGGGTGACGGCGTCCGGCAGTGCGCTGCCGTCATCACGCAGCAGGGCCAGGGTCGGGTCAACGTCGGCGTAGACGGTGATCTTGGTTTCCACGGCGTGCGCGGACAGCGAAGCCGTAGCCAGCGCTGCAGCGAGCGCGGCCTTCTTGAAAATGGCGTGCATGGTTGTCTCTCTCGGACAAGGGGGATGTGAGAGCTCCCCTCTCTCAAGGAGAAAAGAGAGGGGAGCGTCGCCCGCAGAGGTGACTGCGGGCGACGGAGAGAATGTTAGAAATCCCTTGTCCTGCGGGCCATTCAAGAATTCCTAAACCCTGGATCGTTAAGGCGAATTCTTGATGACGCTCAATGTTCTGAGTTTATGCAAATTACCTCATTCGCACTTTGCAACAACCCTCATTGCGCTTTGCACCAAACCTGTCGGTGTCGGAGATTTCCTTCAACCCGCAGGTACCACGGTTACATGATCAACATCGATGTCGGTCGGCTTGAAGCGATGCGTATCCACCTTGCCGCGCAGCTCCACCACGGTATCGGCACCGATGGCCTGCGGCGGCAGGTCCTCGTCATCGATCTCCACCTCGATCTGGCCGCTGGCATCGCGGAACTGGTAGCGCTCGTCACCGATCTTGGCCACGAGCGTGCCTTGCAGCACCACCGGGTGATCATCGCGTTGTGCGCGCGCGTCGGCAACGGTGCTGGCGGCGGTGCCCGCACCGGGGCCGGTGTACTGCGCCTGTGCATCCAGGCTGAGCAGGGCGAGTGGCGTCGCGATGAGGGCGATAGCAAGCAGTCGGTTCATGGTGTTCTCCATGGCTGAGTAAGTGCCCTCAGGTTCTATCGCCCCGCATGTGATGCCTATGCAACAGATCCGAAAAGATGTGAAAACGTCATTCAGTGTCAGAAACCGTTCATGCGAGGTGCGCCTCGTCTTCCAGGAACGATTCCATGGCAGCCACCAAGGCCAGCGGCGTCTCATTCATCGGGTAGTGCCCGGCATCTGCCAGAACCTCCAGCGTGGCCTGGCGGTAGCGGCGCAGATAGGTGCGCTCCATCAGTGATCGGTTGAACGTAGGATCGCGCCCACCTATCAGTACTTTCAGACGATGCGTGCCAACAATTTCGTTGCTGAAATCCGTATCTGCCCATGCGCGGAGATAGGCGGCAAACGCGCTGGGCGTGGAGTGCTCCATTGAATACCGGGCCTTCCAGTCCAACCAGGCTGCAGGCAGGCGCCCGCCGGTGCTGCGATCGATGATGGCCCGCCGGTCGGCAAGGCTGTTGGCAGCGCTCTCCAGCCCTCGCCGGGTGGCGGTGTCATAGGCGATACCGCCGCAGGGAACGGGCGCGATGGCCAGCATGGATTGCACACGCCGCGGCGCCAGCACGGCAATGCGCTCGACCGCCATGCCGCCCATTGAATGCCCCACCACGCTGAAGGTATCGATCCCCAGCGCATCGGCCAGCGCCAACGCGTCATGCGCCACCTCGTCGATGCTGTACTGGCCTGCCGCGTCCCGCATGCCCCCGTAACCGCGGCAGTCCATGAAGATGTAACTGAAGCGATCACGTGACAGCCACGGTTCGATGGGTTCGAACGCATGCGCGTCGCCGAACCAGCCGTGCAGGACCAGAACGGAGTGAGGCCCCTGCCCCACGCGATGAAAGGTGTTGGCCATGAAAAACTGCTGCTGTCAGGAGGAGTGCTGATGCTAGGCAGCGCAGGCCCTGCCCACCGTCGATGCGGGGTCAACCGCTATAGAATCCGGGCCATGCGCAATTCGCTGCTCGATCCCTACGAAGACCTGCCGCGCGATGTGGTGGTCACCTCGAATGACTACGCCGCGGGGTCCACCTTTCCCTGTCATGCGCATCGACGCGGGCAGTTCGCATTCGCCGCGCGCGGCACCATCAGCGTGACGACACCGCAGGGACGCTGGCTGGTACCGCCTCAACGCGCCTGCTGGGTACCGGCCGGGCTGGCCCACGAGATGACGATGCGCGGGCCGGTGACGATGCTCAACGCATTTCTTTCTGCCGAGGTGGCCGCCGCCGTGGCACTGCCAATGCACTGCCGCGTCCATGCGGTTTCCCCCTTGCTGCGGCAGCTGCTGGAGGGCGCGGTGGACCTGCCTGCGCTGTACGACGAGGTGGGGCGTGCGGGCAAGCTGATGCAGCTGCTGGTGGCGGAAATCGCGGCGATGCCGGTACTTTCACTGCATGCGCCTTTGCCGACCGATGCACGCCTCGCGCGCGTCTGCCGGGAGCTGATGGATGCACCCTCGCTGGCCATCGGGCTTGATGAGGTGGCTGCGGATGCGGGCATGAGCCGGCGCACGTTCACGCGATTGTTCCGCACCGATACCGGCGTGAGTTTCGCTGAGTGGCGGCAGCAGGCCTGCCTGCTGGCTGCCATCGAGCGATTGGGCCAGGGACAGGCGGTAACCCGCGTGGCATTGGACCTGGGCTATGCCAGCCCAAGTGCGTTCTCTGCGGCATTCCGGCGCGAACTGGGGTGTGCTCCGAGCCAGTACCCGGAGACGTGATGGCATCAGGCCGCCTCACGGCGGCCTGATGGACCTCACTGTACGGCACGATCTCAGAAGAAGATCGCGTACAGGATCAGCAGCGGAATCGGCACGCCCAACAGCCAGAGCAGAATCATTTTCATGGCAGGTCTCCTTGCATGGATTGCGGGGTTACAGGTCGCGGCGACGGCCGCCCCAGGTAGCGCTGAGGCTGGCGAAGAACGCGCCGATCAGCAGGGTGATGAACAGCCAGAGGGCGGCATACGCCGTCGCCTTGCGGGCATCGTCGGCAGCCTGCTTGGCGGTGTTCTTGGCCTTTTCCAGCGCAGCACGCATGCGGGTCTGCACGTCGGTCACACGGGCCTGCGCTTCGGCCTGGCTCATGCCCGTCTCGCGCGCGATCAGCTGCGACAGGTACTGGGTGTCGGCCGGGTCCAGACCATCACCTTGCAGGCTGTTGATGATGATGCGGTTCACTTCGGCACGGACATCGCGACGATCACCCATTGGGCCGTTACCCGGCACCGGGCGCGGCGGCGGCGGGGCCATGCGGGCGTCACGCGGGCCTGCGCTGGCGGCCGGCGGCGGGGTGGCAGGATCCATCGGCGCGGCGCCCGGTGCTGCGTCAGCGGTGCCCGGCAGCGGCGGCGCACCCGTCGTTGCCGGGCCTGCAGGGTTGGCGTTGCGGAACAGGGAGTCCACCCAGTAGTTGAGGTCGCCTTCCTTAACGCCAGCAGCCGCAGTGCCGACACCGGCAGCAGCAACACCTGCGGTGGAGACAGCAGCGCCTGCGGTTGCACCAGCCACCTTTGCGCCGGCGCCCAGCACGCCACCGATGGCCGAGGTCAGCAGACCGGCAGTGAGCAGCGTGGCCACGGCCCACGACACGAAGCCGTGCGCGGTATCGCGAAAGTAGGTTTCATCACCGTGGATCTGCGTCCACCTGGTGCGCAGGCGGCCGGCCAGATAGCCACCGAGGCCGGAAGCGGCCAGTGCGGTGAAGGTGAGCCACGCAACGCTGGTCCAACCGAAGGTTTCCTTGGACACCCCTTCAAAGGACCAAGGCGAAACTGAAGAGAGGCCGAGGCCAACGCCCAGGATCAGCAGGATCAGCGACAGTGCGGCGCCCGCAACGGCGCCGGCGAAAATGGCGCCCCATGACACCGCGCTTTCGCTGGGCGGTGGCACGATGGGAGTGGCCACCACGGTGGAGATGTCGGGACCGAGTGGATCTCGCTCGGGCAGGTCAAAACGGGTACTCATGGGGTGGACGCTCCGTATCTGTGCTGCGGCTGCAGCTGGCGTCCTGAGGCTGCGCGAGCGCCTGTGAAGCTGGTGAGACCCTTGAATCACGCGGTCTTGGCGCGGTGAAGAGCGTGCCAACCAAGGTTGGCACCTACCAAAAAGCGGGAACGCGGTAGATCCATGCCACGCGTGGATGATTTTTTCCGAGTGTCGAAAGCGTGCCAGCCAAGGTTGGCAGCTACCGGAGCCAAAACAAAAAAAACGCCCCGCGGATGCGGGGCGTCTTCAGCACAACCTACGCGTGGCGATCAGCCCTGGTAGTCGCGCACGTCGCTGCCGGTGTAGACCTGGCGCGGACGGCCGATCTTCATTTCCGGGTCGACCTGCTGTTCCAGCCAATGCGACACCCAGCCGGAGGTACGGCCCAGGGCGAACATCACGGTGAACATCTCGGTCGGGATCTGCAGCGCCTTGTAGATGATGCCGCTGTAGAAATCGACGTTCGGGTACAGCTTGCGCGCAACGAAGTACTCGTCCTGCAGCGCGGCCTGCTCCAGCTTCACGGCCACGTCCAGCAGCGGATCCTGCACGCCCAGCTGCTTGAGCACCTTGCCGGTCATCTCACCGATGACCTTGGCGCGCGGGTCGAAGTTCTTGTACACGCGATGGCCGAAGCCCATCAGGCGGAAGCCGGAGGTCTTGTCCTTGGCCTTGAGCACGGCGGACTCGACGTTGTCGGCGCTGCCGATCTCTTCCAGCATCTTCAGCACGGCTTCGTTGGCACCGCCGTGGGCCGGACCCCACAGCGCGGTGACGCCAGCGGCGACCGACGCGTACGGGTTGGCACCGGTCGAACCGACCAGACGCACGGTCGAGGTCGAGGCGTTCTGCTCGTGGTCGGCATGCAGGATGAACAGCAGGTCCAGTGCCTTGACCACGTCCTGGTTCAGTTCGTACTGGCCATCGGCGGACTCGAAGGTCTGCTTCAGGAAGCGGCTGACGTAATCCAGCGAGGTATCCGGCTTGTTGGCCGGCAGGCCCTTGCCGTGGCGGTAGATCAGCGCCGACAGGGTCGGCACCTTGGCGATCAGGCGCACGGCGGCCTGGCGGCGCTGCTCGGCGTCGGACAGGTCCAGCGAGGCGTGGTAGATGCCCGACAGCTGCGCGATGGCGGCGGTCAGGATGGCCATCGGATGGGCATCCTTGGCGAAGCTGCCGATCAGCGTGTTGATCGAATCATCGACGTTGGCTTCAGCAGCCAGCTCGTCGGTGAAGGCCTTCAGCTGCTCGGCGCTCGGGCGCTCGCCGTTGATCAGCAGGTAGGCCACTTCGACGTAGCTCGACTTCTCCGACAACTGTTCGATCGGGTAGCCGCGGTACAGCAGCACGCCCTTGTCGCCGTCGATGTAGGTGATGGCGGACTTGCAGCTGGCCGTCGCGGTGAAACCGGAATCGTAGGTGAAATACCCCGTTTCCTTGGTCAGCTTCGCGATGTCGACGCAGTCGTTGCCAAGGGTGGGTTTGATGACGGGCAGAACGACCGACGTATCGCCGGCGTTGAGCGTGACCTGATCAAGATCGGACACTGTGTGCGCTCCTTCATGGGAAGGCGCCTGCCCAAGCGCATTGGTCAGGCACGTGAATGACGTCCTCGGCCTGTGCCGGGGATCAGGTCATTATCGCACAGCAGCATTTGCCCGGCGCTAGACAGAAGTCGTAGACGACAGGCAGCCGGAATCCTGCCAGCGAGCGGCCCTGATCGGCAAAACGGGGGATACAGAGACGCTGTGTTCCGTCCATCCAAACACCCGTTGGGTGCGCGACGGACAAAAACAAACGGCCGCGCAGAGCGCGGCCGTCGGTTCGAACCGGGTACGACGTATCAGCGCGCGTAGCGCTTCTGGAACTTGTCGATACGGCCCGAGGTGTCGATGACCTTGTGCTTGCCCGTGTAGAACGGATGCGAAGCAGAGGAAATTTCAACCTTGACCAGCGGGTATTCGTTGCCGTCTTCCCACTTGGTGGTTTCCTTCGCGCTCATGGTCGAGCGGGTCAGGATCTTGAAATCGGAGGTGACGTCATGGAAGACGACGTCGCGGTAGTTCGGATGGATATCGGCCTTCATGGGCTCACACCGTAAATGGGCTGGTGGTCAAGAGCGGCATTATAAACACCGGTTGCCGCCCGGGGCAACCGGTTGCTGCCACTAAAATCAGATCGCGCCCAGGGCCTGCCGTACCAGTGCCTCGAAACGGGCCTGATCGTAGGCCATCAGCAGGTCGCAGTTGTCCGGCTGGCCGGTCTGGCGGTTCCAATCGACGATGGTGGCTCCGCGGCTGAACGTTCCGTTCAGTTCCACATTCAGCGGTCGCGACTCGACCTGCAGCTGACCTTCCGGGTTCAGCGCCCAGGCCATGGCCAGCGCATCGGCGGTGTACCAGCGCCCGCCCTTGCTGTCTTCGGACAGGCCACGGGTCTTGCGCGAGATCAGCTCATAGAAGCGTGCGCGGTCGGAATCGGCGCCCAGCCACTGCTCGGCTTCGGCCAGCGGCAGGCCATGGGCCACGGTGGCTTCCCAGTCCGACACCAGCAGGTGCTTGAACGCGGTGAACACCACGTGCGCGGCTTCCGGATCGAAGGCGATGTTGAATTCGGCTGCCGGGGTGATGTTGCCGTGGCAGGTCACCGCCCCGCCCATCACCACGATGCGCTTGATGCGCTGCGGCAGGGTCGGGTCCAGCTTCAGCGCCAGCGCCAGGTTGGTCAGCGGGCCGAGCATGACCAGCATCAGTTCGCCGGCATGCTGGTGCGACAGGCGCAGGATCGCCAGCGCGGCATGTTCGGCCTCGGCCTGGCGGCTGGGCGGCGGCAGATCGACATCGCCATAGCCATCGCGGCCATGCACGTGGGCAGCATCGACAGACGGGTGCAGCAGCGGGTCGGGGCTGCCGGCAAACACCGGCACGTCGGCACGGCCGACGATGTCGCAGAGCTTCAGGGCGTTGCGGACGGTGTAGTCCAGACCGACATTGCCGGCGGCGATGGTCAGGGCGACCACGTCATGCCGTTCATCGGCGAAGGCCATCAGCAGGGCCAGTGCGTCGTCGACACCGGGGTCGGTATCGATCAACAGCGGGATCTTGTGGGTCATCGTTGCCGTCTTCAGATCGGCAACGAAGTGTGGACCGGGATGATGACCGTTGCAAGTACGCGGGTTCGGGGTCGGCAGGGCTGCGCCCTGCACCCGCAGAGGCCGGAGCAACGGCAACGGCAACGGCAGAAGCTGGCATTCCGTGGGATGGCGGGGTGGGTCCGGTTGCGGGGGACGCCGTGAATACGTCCATGTAGGCTCGGTCGCGCCATCCATGGCGCTCACGCCCCCGCAACCGGATCCACCCCGCCTTCGACAGTTGCCCACTGCTCTTGGTGGGTGTCGACCTTGATCGACACGGTAGATCCACGCCATGCGTGGATGGACGTCGGCGGGATCGCGAAAGATGACGCAATCGGCGTGCCGGGCGGGGCCGTGCTGCAATTGCAGCGTTTTCGAGCTTTCCAACTTTTCTCATTGAGGCGCACGGTCTTTCGTGGAAAACATGGGAGGCCATCGACAACGGATGGCGCGGGCTTCCAATCCCGTTTGACTGCCTTGTTGTTTACGCTTGCCTGCCGGCGTTGCGCGCGTGTTCCTGCGTGGCGTCCGGCAGGCAATCCGTCCGCGCGTTCTATGGCGGGCGGTGCGTGGGGGCTTCGCGCCCGCCGGCGTTCTTGAGGCAGTCACCGGTATTGGAACCACTCACCGTCCGCCACCCTCGCCTTCGCGTGGGTGGCCTCCTGCCTTGCGCACAAGGACCGCCGACATGACCGCATCCCGTTATCCCTTCCTGTTCGCCACTCTGGGCGATGCTGCGGCCAGCATCCCCGATGAGCTGGCGCAGGCGCTGGAAACCACGCTGTCCGCCCCCGGGGCCACCCAGACGGACAATGGCTTCACCCTGCTGGGCTGCCTCAAGCGCATCCGCCACGGCGAAGGCGCCGATGGTCAGCAGTGGCCGAGCCGGTGGCACACCCCGGGGCAACGCGTGGCGCTGGCCCGTATCGACCGCGCCAATGCAGGATTGAGCCTGCTGCTGGAAATGCTGCACGCCACTGAGCGCGTGCGCGTGGACGGCGAAGAAGCGCAACACGTTGGCGATGACATACGCGAAGGGTTGCTGCTGGCATGCCGGGGTTTGGCCGAATACATGGGTACGCAGTTGCCGGCAGCGTAGGGAATGCAGGGGTCGGATCCCTCGGCCGCAGGGCAAGGGCTCTGACCCCGGCCGGCTCCCGATCCTTACGCCGAGGCGTAACGCACGGCGGTACCGATCCAACGCTGCACCACGCGGTCGGCCAGTGCCGGTTGCTGCGCCAGCAGGCGCTCGGCCAGCGCATGCACGCCCGGCAACAGGCCGGCATCGCGGGCCAGATCGGCAATGCGGAAGCCGGCCAGGCCGGTCTGCCGGGTACCCAACAGTTCGCCGGGACCGCGCAGTTCCAGATCCTTCTCGGCAATGACGAAACCGTCGTTGGTTTCGCGCATGGTCTGCAGGCGCTCACGTGCCATCTGCGAAAGCGGCGCCTGATACAACAGCACGCAGCGCGATACCGCCGAGCCACGACCGACGCGGCCGCGCAGCTGGTGCAGCTGCGCCAGGCCGAGGCGCTCGGCGTTCTCGATCACCATCAGCGATGCATTGGGCACATCCACGCCCACTTCAATCACGGTGGTTGCTACCAGCAGATCGATCTCGCCGGCCTTGAATGCCACCATCGTCGCCAGCTTTTCCGCAGCCTTCAGCCGGCCATGCACCAGACCCACGCGCACGCCCGGCAGCAACGCCTGCAGTGATTCGTAAGTGGCCTGTGCCGGGGTGGCATCCAGCTCTTCGCTTTCTTCAATAAGCGTGCACACCCAGTAGACCTGTCGCCCTTCCTGGCAGGCCAGGGCGATGCGTTCGATCAGTTCCGGGCGGCGATCATTGTTCAACGCCACCGTCTGCACCGGCGTGCGGCCCGGTGGCAGTTCATCGATGGCCGATACATCCAGGTCTGCGTATTCGGACATCGCCAGCGTGCGCGGAATGGGCGTTGCGGTCATCACCAACTGGTGCGGCACGCTGTTGTTGCCTGCGCCCTTGTCGCGCAGCGCCAACCGCTGGTGCACGCCGAAGCGGTGCTGCTCGTCGACAATCGCCAGCGCCAGATCCTGGAACACCACCGCCTCCTGCATCAGCGCGTGGGTACCGACCACCACCTGCGCTTCGCCATTGGCGACCTGCTCGATCACCCTGGTGCGGGCCTTGCCGGTAACCTTGCCGGCCAGCCACGCGATGCGCACGCCCAGCGGTTCCAGCCAGCCGCGCAGGTTGTTGAGATGCTGCTCGGCCAGCAGTTCGGTGGGCGCAGCCAGGGCGACCTGCTTGCCTTGTTCCACCGCCAGCATTGCCGCCAATGCGGCCACCACGGTCTTGCCCGAGCCGACATCACCCTGCACCAGCCGCAGCATCGGGCTGGGCCGCGCAAGGTCATCGCGGATCTGCTTGAACACGCGCGCCTGTGCACCGGTCAATGCGAAGGGCAGTTGCTTCAACAGCGCCTTGGCCAGTTTGCCGGGGCCGGCCAGTGGCGGCGCATGGTGCGCCTGCAGTGCAATTCGCTGGCGGCGCAGGCTGAGGTGATGGGCCAGCAGCTCTTCCATCGCCAACCGGCGCTGCGCCGGGTGGGTGCCGGCGGCCAGGGCGGCCAGATCGGCATCCGGGGGCGGCTGGTGCACGGTCAGCAGCGCGCTGCGCAGCGACGGCAGGCCGAGGCCATCAAGCCATCCTGTGGGCAGTAGTTCCAGCGTGCTTTCCTCGGGCAGGCGATCAAGCGCCTGGCCGATCAGCTTGCGCATCGTCATCGGGCCGACGCCCTCGACGGTGGGATAGACCGGGTCGAGGCGATCACCGAGCTCGGGATCATCGTTGCGGCCCAGCACCTGGTAACTGGGATGAACGATCTCCAACCCGAGATGACCGGGCTTGGGCGTGCCGAAGCAGCGCAGCCGGTTGCCCACCGCGAACTGGCCGACCTGCTGCTGGCGGAAGTGGAAGAAGCGCAGCACCAGGGTGCCCTGCCCTTCGTCTTCCACCGCCACCTTCAGCATCGGCCGGTAACGCATGCCGCGTTCGACCGCCACGACCCGCACTTCCACCTGCGCCGGCACGCCGTTGCGCAGGTCTTCGATGCGGGTCAGCCGGGTGCGGTCTTCATAGCGCAGCGGCAGGTGAAGCCAGAGATCCTGCAGGGTGGCCAGGCCACGCGCCTGCAGTTTGGCGGCCACGGCAGGGCCCACGCCGGCGAGCATCGCAAGCGATGCTTCACCGGACGGTGACAGTGCCGGAGTGACCGCCGCCTTGCGTGCCACGCTGGGTCAGTCGATGACCATCACAGCGTCGACCTCGAAGTTGGCGCCCTTGGGCAGGCCGGAGACTTCGATGGTGGAACGGGCCGGGAACGGGGCCTGGAAGTAGTCCTGCATGACGGCGTTGACCTTGGCGAACTCAGCCAGGTCGGTCAGGTACAGGCCCAGGCGCACGACCTTGTCCAGCGAACCACCGGCAGCTTCGGCAACCGCCTTGAGGTTGTCGAACGCACGACGGGCCTGGGCTTCGACGTCACCGGCGCCGACGATGTCGCCGGTGGCCGGGTCCAGCGGAATCTGGCCGGAGAAATACACGGTGTTGCCGGCGCGCACGGCCTGCGAGTACGGGCCGATGGCGGCAGGAGCCTTTTCGGTATTGATGATCTGGCGGGACATGGGTCGCTCCGGTGCTTTGGGGGAAAACAGAGCACTGATTGTAGCAACCCGGTAGCGCCGGGCCATGCCCGGCGACGTTTGATTCATGCCGCGCTGTGCGCTCGCCGGGCATGGCCCGGCGCTACCGGGAGCATCCACGCGTGGCGTGGACCTACTGCCGGCGCACGGCCTGCACGACGGAGAGGCGACGCAGGCGGCGCATCACTTCGGCCAGGTGGTTGCGGTCGCGCACCTGGATGTTGAACGCCAGCACGGCGGCGTTGAAGTCGCGGTCCAGGTAGTCCACGCGCTCGATGTTGGAATGGCTCTGGGCGATCGCGGCGGCCAGCTGCGCCAGCACGCCGGTGCCGTTCTCCACTTCCACCACCAGCGAAGTGTCGTAATCGCCGGACACCGTGGTGTCCCAGCCGATCAACACCCAGCGCTCGGGCGACTTGCGCAGTTCGGCCAGGTTCGGGCAATCCATGCGGTGCACCACGATGCCCTTGCCAGCGGTGTGGTAACCCATGATGTCGTCGCCGGGAATCGGCTGGCAGCACCCGGCGAAGGTGACCACGCCACGCTCGCTGCCATTGATCAGGATTTTTTCCTGCGAGCTGTGGCGCGAGTGCGCACCGCCGCGCAGTTCGGCATAGGCCATCAGTGCCTGCGCGGCCTGGGTCGGCATCCAGTTGCCCAGCGCGACTTCGGCCAGCAGGGCCTCCAGGCGCGGGAACCGGTGCTCGGCCAGGAAGGCATCCAGGCGCCCCTTCGGCAGGCGCTCAAGCGAGGAATCCATCGCTTCCAGCGCGCGGTCCAGCATGCGGTGGCCCAGCTGCACGGCGTCTTCGTGTTCCAGTTGCTTGAGCTGGTGGCGGATGGCGGTACGTGCCTTGCTGGTGACCACAAATTCCAGCCACTGCGGCTTGGGCGTGGCCGAACGCGCGGTGATGATTTCCACCGACTGCCCCGATACCAGCTTGGTCCGCAGCGGCACCAGTTTCTTGTCCACGCGCGAGGCCACCGCCATGTTGCCGACATCGGTATGCACGGCATAGGCGAAATCGAGCGCGGTGGAATTGCGCGGCAGGGCCAGGATCTTGCCCTTCGGGGTGAACAGGTAGACCTCGTCCGGGAACAGGTCGACCTTGACGTTGTCGAGGAATTCCAGCGACGAACCGGCGGCACGCTGCGAATCGATCAGCTCGACGATCCACGCATGCGCGCGGCTCTGCGCGCTGTTGGGCGAATCGCCACCGAACTTGTAGGTCCAGTGCGCCGCCACGCCGCGCTCGGCGATCAGGTCCATTTCCTCAGTGCGGATCTGCACTTCGATGGGCGAACCATACGGCCCGAACAGCACCGTGTGCAGCGACTGGTAACCGTTGGCCTTGGGGATCGCGATGAAATCGCGGAAGCGCCCATCCAGGGGCTTGAACGCGGCATGCACCGCGCCCAGCGAGTGATAGCACTGCGGCACGCCGCGCACGACCAGGCGGAAGCCGAACACATCCATCACCTGGTCGAAGGTTTTGTTCTCGTCGCGCATCTTGTTGTAGATGCTCCACGGCGTCTTGATGCGGCTGACCAGGCGGTGCTCGATGCCCTCCTTGGCCAAGCGCTGCGACAGCTGCACTTCCACCTGTGCCAGCGCCTCGCGGCGCACCACCGGCTGGCTGCGGATGTGCTTTTCCAGGATCGCGTGGCGCCACGGGTAAAGCGCCTTGAACCCCAGGTTCTGCAGTTCGCTCTTGACCAGGCTCATGCCCAGGCGCTGGGCGATGGGCGCGTAGATCTCCAGCGTCTCGCGGGCGATGCGGCCGCGTGCTTCGCGGCTCTGCGCGCCCAGCGTGCGCATGTTGTGCAGGCGGTCGGCCAGCTTGATCATGATCACGCGCAGGTCGCGCGACATCGCCAGCAGCATCTTGCGGAAGCTCTCGGCGGCCGCTTCCTGGCGGTCGCGGAACTTCAGCTTGTCCAGCTTGGTGACCCCGTCCACCAGCTCGGCCACCGCTTCACCGAACTCGGCCGACAGGGCCTCACGGGTCAGCGGCGTGTCTTCGATCGTGTCGTGAAGGATCGCGGCGATCAGCGCCTCCACATCCAGACCCAGCTCGGCCAGCACCTGCGCCACCGCCACCGGATGGGTGATGTAGGGCTCGCCCGACTTGCGCGTCTGCCCGGCGTGCGCGGACGCACCGACTTCCCACGCACGGCGCAGCAGCGGCAGCTGCTCGGGCGGCAGGTAGTGGGCGGCGCGTTCGAGCTGGAGGACGTAATCGGGTACGGCGGCAGCGGGGACTGCGGCGACCTTGGCAGTGGGGCCTGGGTTCATGGCCAAAGCCTATGCCAGCGCGACGTTTACAGCAAACCCTGAATGCGAAACAGCCCGCACGGGGCGGGCTGTTCGGCGTATCCAGCAATGACGGTGATCGTTGCGATCAATCGTCGTTCTTGGACATGTCTTCGTCGGCAACCACTTCGGCGGCAGCCCACTCCAGCGCTTCGCGCTCGGCACGCTCACGCTCGGCCTTCTCGACTTCGTCGATCAGCGCGTTGTCGATCTTGCGGGCAGCGATCTCGCGCAGTGCCAGCACGGTCGGCTTGTCCTCGGTCTCGCTGTTGTCCAGCGTGGCCTGCACGCCGTTGGCGAGCTGGCGGGCACGCTTGGATGCCATCATCACCAGTTCGAAACGGTTGTTAACGACTTCCAGGCAATCTTCTACGGTAATGCGGGCCATACGGGCTCCCGGCGACCGTTCGGCCGCTCAGTCGAATGAGGGAAAGGGGACGGAGTGTACTGGCAGGGGCTGGACAAAATCAAGCCAACCCCTACCGGACTCTTTATGAATCAATCAGTTGAGCCTGCATCCGGGGTCAACAACGCCTGGATCAGGCCGGCATGACGGACCTTCTGCGACTCGCGGCGCAGGCGGCTGGCGGTGAAAATGGCACACAGCTCGTCCACCGCGGTCTCGAACACTTCGTTGACGATGACGTAATCGAAGTCGTTGAAGTGCAGCATTTCCTCGCGGGCCGCGCCCAGGCGCTGGGCGATCACCGCCTCGCTGTCCTGGCCACGCTTGCGCATGCGGTCCTGCAGGGCCTGCTTCGATGGCGGCAGGATGAACACCGTCACCGTCCCGGGCACCAGCTGGCGCACCTGCTGCGCGCCCTGCCAGTCGATCTCCAGCAGCACGTCCTGGCCGGCCGCCAGCTGCGGCTCGACCGACTGCCGGGCAGTGCCCTTCCAGTCGCCGTGCACCCAGGCATGCTCGAAGAAGTCGCCAGCGGCGATCATCCGCTCGAACTCATCGGCGCTGACGAAATGGTAGTGCTCGCCGTTGACCTCACCCGGACGGGTCGCACGCGAGGTGAACGAGATCGACAGCGCAATCTGCGGGTCGCGCGCCAGGGTGGCGTTGACGATGCTGCTTTTGCCGGCGCCGGACGGCGCGGCCACGATGTACAGGGTGCCGCGCGCGGGCTTGCCTGCCGGAGAGGAAGGAATGCTCATTCGATGTTCTGCACCTGTTCGCGGATCTGGTCGATCAGCACCTTCAGTTCGACCGCGGCATTGGACGTACGGCTGTCCACCGACTTCGAGCCCAGGGTATTGGCCTCGCGATTGAACTCCTGCAGCAGGAAGTCCAGCCGGCGACCGACCGGCTCACGCTGCTTCAGCACGCGGCGGATCTCGACGATGTGGCTGGACAGGCGATCCAGTTCCTCGTCGACATCCAGCTTCTGCAGCCACAGCACCAGTTCCTGCTCGGCACGGCCCGGGTCGACCGGGTGCGGCAGGTCGGCCAGGCGTGCCGCCAGCTTGGCGCGCTGACCGTCGCGAATGGCCGGGATCAGCGTGCGCACTTCACCGGCAATACGCTCGATGGCGTCCACGCGCTCGGCAATGGCGGTCGACAGCTTGTCGCCTTCACGCTCACGGGCCGCAACGAAGCCGTCCAGCACCTGCTCCAGCAAGGCCAGCGCCTCGGCCTGCAGGGCCGTGGCATCGGCAACCTCGCCCTGGGTCACGCCCGGCAGTTGCAGCAGGTCGGTGAAGCTGACCTGCAGGTTGGGGAAATCGGAGGTCATGCGATGTGCCAGCTGGCCCAGCTGGCCCAGCAGCACCTCGTTGACCTGCAGGCTGGCGGCGCTTTCCGGCGCGCGCAGGCGCACCACCAGATCCAGCTTGCCGCGGCTCAGGCGTGCGGAAATCCGCTCGCGCAGCTGCGGTTCCAGTGCGCGCAGTTCCTCGGGCAGGCGGGTGCCCACTTCCAGGAAGCGGTGGTTGACCGAGCGCAGCTCGCAGCCCAGCGTGCCCCAGGTCGTGGAGCGCTCGCCGCCGGCATAGGCCGTCATGCTTCGAATCATGGATGTATCCGGTGCTTGCAAAGGGGGAATGGTACCCTAGCGGTCTCATTTGAGCCCCGTTCCCCGCCCCGTCAAGGCCGCGGGGATGGCGGCGTACTCCCCTTGCCTTACGGAACCTGCCCCATGTCCGATTTCCGCCCCAGTGGCCGCCAGCCCGATCAGCTGCGCCCGGTTGTCATCCAGCGCGGTTTCACCCGCCACGCCGAAGGTTCGGTGCTGGTCTGCTTCGGTGAAACGCGCGTGCTGTGCACGGCCAGCATCGAGAACCGCGTGCCGGGCTTCCTGCGTGGCAAGGGCGAAGGCTGGGTCACCGCCGAGTACGGCATGCTGCCGCGCGCCACCCACACCCGCAGCGACCGTGAAGCGGCGCGTGGCAAGCAGGGTGGCCGCACGCTGGAGATCCAGCGCCTGATCGGCCGCAGCCTGCGTGCCTGTGTCGACCGCAATGCACTGGGCGAACGCACCATCACCCTGGACTGCGACGTGCTGCAGGCCGACGGCGGCACCCGTACCGCCGCGATCACCGGCGCCTATGTGGCCCTGGTGGACGCGGTGAACGTGCTGATGAAGCGCGGCGACCTCAAGCGCAACCCGATCCTGGGCGCGGTGGCGGCGGTGTCGGTCGGCGTGTACCGCGGCACCCCGGTGCTGGACCTGGACTACGCCGAGGACAGCGACTGCGACACCGACATGAACGTGGTGATGAACGACGGCGGCGGCTTCATCGAGCTGCAGGGTACCGCTGAAGGCCATGCCTTCCGCCGCGATGAGCTGGACGCGCTGCTGGGCCTGGCCGAGAAGGGCGTGGGCGAGCTGCTGGCCGCGCAGCAGGCGGCGCTGTCGGCATGAACCGGCGCATTGCCCTGACCACCCTGGTGGTGGCCGACTACGACGAAGCCATCGCCTGGTACACGGGCAAGCTCGGCTTCCAGCTGCTGGATGACATCGACCAGGGCAGCAAGCGCTGGGTGGTGGTCGGCCCGACCGACGGCAGTGCCGCCGCCCTGCTGCTGGCACGTGCCAGCAACGACGAGCAGCGCGGCCGCATCGGCAACCAGACCGGCGGCCGCGTCGGCTTCTTCCTCAACACCGACGATTTCCGCCGCGACCATGCCGCGATGCTGGCCGCCGGCGTGGAATTCCTGGAAGAACCGCGCGAAGAAGCCTATGCAACGGTTGCGGTGTTCCGCGACCTGTACGGCAACACCTGGGACCTGCTGGAGCCGCGCGCATGAAGAAGCTGGTACTGGCCAGCCACAACGCTGGCAAGCTGGTGGAAATGCAGGAGATCCTCGCCGATCTGCCGCTGCAGATCACCTCCGCTGCCGAACTGGGTCTGGGTGATGTGGAAGAGACCGGGCTGACCTTCGTCGAAAACGCGCTGCTGAAGGCGCGCGCGGCCTGCGAGGCGACCGGCCTGCCGGCACTGGCGGATGATTCGGGCCTGATTGTCGATGTCCTGGGCGGCGCACCGGGCCTGTACAGCGCGCGCTATGCCGGCCACCCGAGCAATGCCGCGGCCAACAACGCCAAGTTGCTGGAGGCGATGGCCGACGTACCCGATGGCCAGCGCAGTGCCCGCTTCTATGCGGTGATCGTGCTGCTGCGCCACGCCACCGACCCGCAGCCGCTGATCTGCGAAGGCCGTTGGGAAGGACAGATCATCCGCGAGCTGCGCGGCAGCAACGGTTTCGGCTACAACCCGGTGTTCCTGGATACCACCCACGGCCTGACCGCTGCGGAAATGGAGCCTGCACTGAAGAACGCCATCAGCCACCGCGCCCTCGCCCTGCAGCAGCTCAAGCAGCGGCTGGCCAGCTGGCTCTGACGCCCTCCTGATTTTCCCAGGGAAGCCGGCCAACGGCCGGCACTACCGATGAACGCCATGCCGCACGCCCACGACCACTGCAACCACCTGCCCGGCGAAGCCTGTTCGGGCGACCATGCCCATGCCAGCGAGGTGCGCCTGGTGCCACCGCCGCTGGCGCTGTACGTGCACCTGCCGTGGTGCGTGCGCAAATGCCCGTACTGCGATTTCAACTCGCACCAGGCCAAGGGCGAGCTGCCCTTCGATGCCTACATCGACGCGCTGGTGCGCGATCTGGACCAGGACCTACCGCTGGTCTGGGGCCGGGTGGTCAGCAGCGTGTTCTTCGGCGGCGGCACGCCCAGCCTGTTCCCGCCCGAAGCCATCGACCGCTTCCTGCAGCAGGCCAGCGCACGCCTGCGCTTGGCGCCCAACGCCGAGATTACCCTGGAAACCAACCCGGGTACCGCCGAACATGGCCGCTTCGACCGCTATCGCGCGGCCGGTGTGAACCGCCTCAGCTTCGGCATCCAGAGTTTCGACGACGCGATGCTCAAGCGCCTGGGTCGCATCCACGACAGTGGCGAAGCCGAGCGCGCGGTGAAGATGGCGCAGGACGCCGGCTATGACAACTTCAACATCGACCTGATGTATGCGCTGCCGGAGCAGACCCTGGCCGGCGCCGAAGCCGACCTGGAACGCGCCTTCGCGCTGCAGCCGACCCACATCTCGCACTACCAGCTGACGCTGGAGCCGAATACCGTGTTCTTCGCGCGGCCGCCGCAGGGCATTCCCGATGAAGACAATGCGTGGGACATGCAGGAGCACTGCCAGGCGCTGCTTGCGCAGGCCGGCTATGGCCAGTACGAGGTCAGCGCCTACGCCCGCCCCGGCCGCCAGAGCGCGCACAACCTGAACTACTGGCGCTTCGGCGATTACCTGGGTATCGGCGCCGGCGCACATGGCAAGATCAGCTCAGGTGCCGAGGAACACGTGCTGCGGCGCTGGAAGCACAAGCACCCGCAGACGTTCATGGATACCGCCGGCACGCCCGCCTCGTTCGGGGGCGATGAAGTGATCGCCGCCGACCGGCTGCCGTTCGAGTACATGCTGAACCTGCTGCGCCTGCATGAGGGCTTTGGCCTGCGCGACTTCGAATCGCGCACCGGGCTGCCGCGCAGTGTGCTGGACGCACCGCTGGCGGAAGCCGTGCAGCGCGGTTGGCTGGTGATTGCCGCTGACCACGTGCAACCCACCGAACTGGGCCGGCGCTTCACCAACGATGTGGTGAGCCTGTTCCTGTAGGGGCACGCCGGACATGGCCCGGCGAGCGCAGCGGCCAGCAGACATCGCGCTAAAGTAGCGCCTTCACCGGCCGACACGGTAGATTCCAAGATCGATCCGCGGGAATCCGGACCCCCTCGCCGATGTCTGCAGTCTTTTCCCTTTCCAGCGCCGACACTGCCCGCCTGGCCGCAGCCGATCTGCCGCCACGCGTTCGCGAGCTGCTGGCTGCACTGATCGGCCTGTGCCGTTACACGCTGACGGCACCGCTGGTCCTGACCGTGGAGGCGCTGGAGCAGACCCTGCTGCACGACGCCGACCACGCCCGGAACCCGCAGCAGCAGGCCGACCTGCTGGCGCAGCGTGGCCAGCTGCACGCGTTCTCCAACCATTTCTGCGATCGCGTGCTCGACGCCCTCGCCGACGCGCTGGCGCGGCTGTGCGAGCCGGTCACGGCGGCGGCGCTCGCTGCCTCGCCACCACCGCTGCCCGGCATGCTGGGCCTGACCCTGGTTGCCGAACACGAGGTGGACCGCGACCTGCTGCTCACCGAGATGGTGCGCCGGGAGACGCTGCGCTCGGCCAATGCCTTGAACCTGCTCGGCCAGCGCCTGGGCGTTGTGGCCGGCGCGCCCGCCTTCGAGACCGACACCCTGCCGCTGGCCCCGCAGGCCCTGTGCGCGATGGTGCGCAAGGTGGCCGAACAGGATGCCCTCGGCGCCGAAGTGCAGATGGCTTTGTTCCGGAGTTTCGAACGGCAGGTGCTGGAACGGCTGGGCGATGTGCTCGACCGTGCCAATGCGCTGCTGGCCCAGCACGGCATCCTGCCGGGCCTGGTCTACACCCCCTACCTGGCACGTTCGTCGAGCACGCGGCGGATCGTCACCCAATCGGTGGGCAGTGGCCGCAGCGGACGTCCCTCCCCGCGCCTGCCCACGCCGATGACCGGCTGGAGCAGCCCGGCAACCGGCGCGTGGGCCTCGCTGATGCAGGATGCGCTTGCCGACGCGGCGGCACCCGGCGAAGCGGCCGGGCGCACCGTCCCCGCCGCCAGCGTGCTGCACGAAATGCTGCAACAGGCGCGGCAGGCGTCAGCGCCTGCCGCCGAGCCGGTGGCCCTGCCCAGTGCGGCGGTGGATGCGGTACTGGCACGCCTGCAGGGCCAGGCCAGCGGCGCCAGTGCCATGACCGACCTGCAGGCTGCGTTGACTGCCCAACTGCGCAGCGAACATGGCGCGCAGGCCGGTCTTGGCAGCCATGACCGCGACAACCTTGATCTGCTGCGCCTGCTGCTGCAGCAGGTACAGCAGCGGCAACGCCCGGACCCTGTCCCGGCCGCCCTGCTCGCACGCCTGCAGGTGCCGCTGGCGCGCGCGGCGATGGCCGACCCCGGCTTCTTCGTGCGCGACGAACATCCGGCGCGTGAACTGCTCAACCATGTGGCGGAAGCGGGCGCCAGCTGGCTCGGCGACGAGGATGTGGACCCGCAGTTGATGCAGCGGCTGGCGCAGAGCGTGCAGGGCCTGCTGGGCCAGGATGCGCGTTCGCCCGAGGCCTTTACCGCTGCCAACGAAGAGATCCAGCAGCATCAGCGCGCCGCCGCACATCGCGCCGAACTGGCCGAGCGCCGCCACGTGGAGGCCGCACGCGGCAAGGAGCGGCTGGAACTGGCAAGGCGCCAGGCCAACGCACAGATCGACCACTGCTGCGACACAGCCGAGCCTCCGCGCTTCGTACAGACGCTGCTGCGGCAGGCATGGGCAGATGCCCTGACCCTGACCCGACTGCGCCATGGTGAGGATTCACCGCAATGGCAGGAGCGCCTGCAGCAGACCGAGCGCATCGCAGCCATCACCGCCGAGGCCGCCAGCGAGGACAGCATCACCGACGCCCCGCTTGCCGCCGATGTCGAATCGGCCTTGCTGCAGGTGGGCTACCACGCCGAAGAAGCCGCTGCCGTGGCGCGCCGCCTGTCCACCCCGGGTGGCGAAGACGAAAGCACCTCCCGCACCGAACTCAGTGCGCGGCTGAAGGCACATGCCCGCCTGGGCGGACATGCCGGTGCCCAGGCCCGTGCGGAGGATTCCACGCCGCGCAGCGATGCTGAGCAAGCCAGCTACCAGCAGCTGTGCGCACTGCCGTTCGGCAGCTGGTTCGACATCGATGAGGGTGAGGACAGGCTTCGCCGCCAACGCCTGTCCTGGTACAGCCCGCTGACCGGGCATGTGCTGTTCGTCAACGCGCGCGGGCAGAAGATCAATGAAACCACGCTGGATGCCCTGGCCCGGCAGATGAGCGCAGGCCGCGCGCAACTTGTCACCGAAGACAAGGGGCGCCTGGTCGATCGCGCCTGGCAGGCGAGCCTGGGCGCACTGCGCGCCCTCGCCGGACATCGGCCGCAGGAGCCCGACGCATGAGTACACCCCCACCGTTGGATACCCGCCGCGCACCGCGCCGCCAGGTGTCCGACCTGGTGCCGGTCACCGACCAGATGCGCGACTGCGTGGTCGGCCGCCTTGGCAACGTATCCGAGACCGGCATGCTGATGCTGGCCAGCACGGCCCTGCGCGACGACGCGCTGTATCAGTTGCGCTTCCCGCTGCCGCTGGGCGATGGCCGCAGCGAGCCGATCGACGTCGGCGTGCACCTGCTGTGGAGCGAGCCGGCACATGCGCCCGGCCAGAGCTGGGCCGGTTTCCGTTTTCTGACACTGTCACGCGAGCATCGGCAACTGCTGCGCCAATGGATCGGCGAGGACAACGACGAGGCACCGGTTTCGACGGACTGAGTGCCGGTTCCGGCACAGCGGTTTTGTCCCGTATGCGGCAGAATCTAGGGCCGTTTTCCGTGTCGAGCCACCGCAATGATCCAGCAAGACCCCGGCGCCCTGTATCCCGACCACCTGGCCGTGCTGTGCCGACGCGCCGAACAGGCGCTGGCGCGCGGCGGCTTCGACCATCTGGTGGTGCCCAGTGGCACCCTGCACTACCAGGTGTTCGACGACCGCGACTATCCCTATGCGGTGAACCCGCAGTTCAAGGCCTGGCTGCCGCTGACCCGCGTGCCCAACAGCTGGATCGTGTTCACCCCGGGCAAGCGCCCGACCGTGATTTTCCACCAGCCGTTCGACTACTGGCACGTGGTGCCCGATGCGCCCAGCGGCTGGTGGGTGGAGCACTTCGACATCCACATCATCCGCACCCCGGACGAAGCGCTGGCACTGCTGCCGGCCGCCCCGGCGCGCTGCGCGATCCTCGGCGAACCGCAGAGTGCGCTGGGCGCCTACGTGCCGAACAACCCGGCGCCGGTGGTGAACTACCTGGAATGGCACCGCGCCTACAAGACGCCGTACGAGGTCGCACTGATGCGGCAGGCGCAGGTACTGGGCGTGCGCGGTCATCGCGCGGCCGAAGCTGCATTCCGCAACGGCGCCGATGAGTTCAGCATCCACATGGCGTACTGCCAGGCGGTGGGCCAGGACGCAACCGAGCTGCCGTACGGCAACATCGTGGCGTTGAACGAACATGCGGCCGTGCTGCATTACACCGAACTGGGCCGCCAGGCACCGCAGCCCCTGCGCAGCTTCCTGATCGACGCCGGTGCCAGCGCGCATGGCTACGCCAGCGACATCACGCGCACCTACGCAGCCAAGGGCCACGACGAGTTCGCAGCGATGATCGAGGCGGTCGACGCCGCGCAGCAGCAGATGTGCGCTGCGGTGCGCCCGGGCTTTGACTACAAGCAGCTGCACGTGGATGCGCACCTGTCGCTGATGGGCGTGCTGAAGGACTTCGGCGTGATCAACGTGTCGGCACAGACCGCGCTGGAAACCGGCGTCAGCGCCGCATTCTTCCCGCACGGCATCGGCCATCTGATCGGCCTGCAGGTACACGACGTGGCCGGTTTCGCCGCCAGCGATGAAGGCGGCCGCGTCGAACGTCCGGCCGGCCATCCGTACCTGCGCCTGACCCGCGTGCTGGAGCCGGGCATGGTGGTGACGATCGAGCCGGGCCTGTACTTCATCGACATGCTGTTGAATGAAGTGAAGGCTGCCGGCCATGGCGCTGCCATCAACTGGGACCGCGTGGACTTCTTCCGCCCGTACGGTGGCATCCGCATCGAAGACGAAGTGCTGTGCACCGACGGGGAAGCGGACAACCTGACGCGCCCGGTGTTTGCGGCGGCCAACGGCTGAGCCCCTCGTGGTTGGATGCATCTGAAGCAGAAGCCGTGTCTGGCCGGGCGGGGTGGGTTTGCAGGACACGCCGTAAACCCGTCCATGGGGGCTCGATGGCGCCATCCATGGCGCCAACGGTCCTGCAAACCCCCCCCGCCCGGCCTCTGACAGTTTTCTGCGCGCGTCCAACCACGGAAAGAAAAAAGAAAAACAAAAGCGGGTCGCTCGCTGCGCTTGCTCTGTGTCGACCAAGGTCGACACCTACCGACAGCCGCGCGTCCCAACAACCGCAGTTGCCAGTAGATCCACGCCATGCGTGGATGATTCATTCGATATCTGACAGATGTGCCGACCAACGGTCGGCACCCACCAACAGCCGCGTGAACCTGTCGAAGGCGGGGCACTGTGGGTTTGCGGGGTGTAAGCCGCATGGATGCGGCGACCAAGCCTACAAGGACGTACTTGCGGCGTCCCCGCAAACCCACAGTGCCCCGCCATCCCACGGATAGCCCGCTGTTGCTGTTGCTGTTGCTCCAGCAGTTGTCTCTGCGGGTGCAGGGCTGCAAGCCCTGCCGATACCCCTCACTCCGCCATCAACGCTTCGATCTCGTCGGCGCTGCGCGCCAACCCCTCGGTCAGCACGCGATGACCCGCTTCGGTGATCAGCACGTCATCCTCGGTGCGGATGCCGATGCCGCGCCAGCGCGGCTCCACCGTCGTATCGTCCACGCCGATGTACAGGCCCGGCTCGATGGTGAAGGCCATGCCCGGCTCCAGCAGGCGTGAATCGCCAGCCAGACGGTAGTCACCCACATCGTGCACATCCAGGCCGATCCAGTGACCGGTCTTGTGCCGGTAGAAGCGCTGGTACAGCCCTTCCGACAGATTCTTTTCCAGCGTGCCCTTCAGCAGGCCCAGCCGCAGCAGGCCCTCGGTCAACGTCTGTACCGCAGCCAGATGCCCGGCCTCGTACGGCACCCCGGGCTTGGCCTGGGCCAGCGCTGCGGCCTGCGCCGCCCCCACCAGGTCATGCAGCGCGCGTTGTTCGGCACTGAAGCGTCCGTTCACCGGGAACGTGCGGGTGATGTCGCTGGCGTAGTTGCGGTATTCCGCGCCCGCGTCGATCAGTACCAGTTCGCCATCACGCGAGCGCGCGTTGTTGTCGCGGTAGTGCAGGATGCAGCCGTTGCGGCCGGCGCCGACGATACTGCAGTACGCCGGCACCGCATCGTTGGCGCGGAACACGCGTTCCAGCTCGGCCTGCAGCTCGTACTCGTGGATACCGGCCCTGGCCGCATGCATGGCCGCGCGATGCGCCTGCACGCTGATTTCGGCCGCGCGCTGCATCAGTGCCACTTCAGCGCCGGATTTGAACAACCGCTGCTCATGCAGCAGGTGGCCCAGTTCCAGGAACTCGTGCGGCGGTTGCGCACCGTGCCGCACCTGCGACCGCACGCGGTTGACCCAGCCGATCAGCTTCAGGTCGAAATCGGCATCGCGGCCGAAGTGGTAGTACACCCGCGAACGCCCTTCCAGCAGGCCCGGCAGGATGTCGTCCAGATCATCGATCGGGTACGCATCGTCCATCCCGTACTGCGCCACCGCGCCTTCCTGGCCGGCACGTCCGCCATCCCATGCTTCGCGATCGGCGTCGCGCTCGCGGCAGAACAGGATCGCCTCGCCGTGACGGCGGCCGGGGATCAGCACCAGCACCGCCTCCGGTTCCGGGAAGCCGCTCAGGTACTGGAAGTCCGAATCCTGCCGGAAGGGATAATGGGTATCGAGGCTGCGCACCTTTTCCGACGCGGCCGGCAGGACCAGGATCGCGTCCTCGCCAGCCATGTCCATCAACTGCCGGCGACGACGCTTGTACTCGCCGGCGGCAATGCCGGTGCGCTGCTTGATATCCATCAGTTCAAGCGCTGCCGATGGCGTGCGGCCAGTACCACGTCGCCATGCAGCAGCAGCACCGCCACGCGGATGAACTCTTCGATCTCCGACAGGGCTTCGTCGTCGTCATCGCCGCCGGCCTCGAAATCCTCACTGGAGGCACGGGCCAGGCTGGCCAGGTCGTTCAGTGCTTCCTCGCCCTCTTCGGACAGGGCCGGACGGTTACCGCCACTGCCCAGGCCGAAGCCGCCGAGGAAGGCGCGGGTCCAGCTGAACATGGCATCGGCCTGTGCGGCCACGTCGGCGCTGTCGGTCAGCAGCAGTTCGAAGGCGAAGTCGCGGTCTTCCAGCTGCTTGATGGTCGCCTGCAGCAACTCTGCCAATGCACTGTCGGGCGCGACCATCGCCAGATTGTCATCGGCCAGCACGCGCGCCGGCCAGTCGTTGCCAGGGGCACCGCCAGCGGCCAGCCAACCGCACAGGCCGCCATGCAGCTCGGCGGCAGTGGCGCCCAGGCCCAGTTCCTGGCTGGCGCGGGAAACGTCGTCGACGGAGGGAAGTTCGGTCATCGTGCGGCTCGTTCGGAAGGGAAACTGCTGGACGCGCATGCGCGCGCCCGTGAGCCCGGTAGTGTAGCAATCTGCCAGCCTCCCCTCAGCCGCCGCCGGGCCTTGCTGCGAGGGCGCTTGACCGCCCTGACCCCGCTTGCCTATCGTGCGGCTATGGAACCTGCCGATCCCCTTGCCCAGCTACAGGCCTTCGCTGCCCGTGTGGAGGCGTTGCTCGAACGCAACCAGCGCCTGGCCGAGGAGAACCGCAGCCTGCGCCACCAGCAGGAACAGCTGGTGGCCGAGCGCTCCACGCTGCTGGCCAAGAACGAGCAGGCGCGCTCGCGGGTGGAAGCGATGATCAGCCGGCTCAAATCCCTGGAGCAGCACACATGAGCGCCGAACCGGTCAGTGTCCGCATCCTCGACCGTGAATACACGGTCGGCGTCGGCGGCGATGAACGCGACAGCCTGATGGCCGCCGCAAGGCTGCTGGATGCGCGCATGCGCGAGATCCGCGGCAGCAACCGCATGGCTGCAGTCGACCGGATCGCGGTACTGGCGGCCCTGAACCTGGCGCACGAACTGCAGCAGCTGCGCGACGAGAACGCCCGCCAGGCCATCGCCCTGCAGCAGAGTCTGGCCGACCTGAACCGGCGCCTGGACCGCGCGATCGACAGCAGCACCTGAGCATCGTGCATATTGCTTCTTCCCATAGCTGAATTGGCACGCACTGTTGCCGACGAACGGCCTATCCAGATCCTGCAGCCTGGCTATAATGGCGACGCGTTCTCTGCGGTACTCGACGGCATGTGCAAACATTCGCCTTGTCCCTTAAGAACGACACCGGGAGCGCGACAGCGCCGGGAGTGCAGGTCCGCCTTGTAGCGGGAAGCCCGATGGTTCTCCAACGTTCCCACTTGAGCCCCCGGGTTCAAGGTCGTTTCGCATGCATCGACATTGCGGAGAATGCAATATTCCAGCAAGGGCGGCGTCTTCGGGCGTCGCCCTTGTTCTTTCCGGCACAATGACGGCTGACTTTTGCCGCACGCTGCCATGACCGACCCGCGCCAGGCCCTGCGCCACGACCTGCGGCAACGCCGCCGCGACCTCCCTGCTGCTACCCGCATCGCCGCTGCCGAGGCGTTGGCCGACGCCCTGCTGGCGCTGCCGTTCGCCCCGCGCGAAGGTGCCGTGGCCGGCTACTGGGCGCTGGATGGCGAGATCGCCCTGCACCGGTGGCAGCTGCAGCTGCCCGACGCATTGACCTACTGCCTGCCGGTACTGGCCGGCGATACGCTGCGCTTCGCGCCCTGGCGCCCCGGGCAAGCGTTGACCGGCAATCGTTTCGGCATTCCCGAACCGGACGTGGCCCTGCAGGACACACTGGAACCGGCGCAGATGGCACTGGTGGTGACCCCGCTGGTGGGCTTCGACGCGCACTGCCGGAGGCTTGGCATGGGGGGCGGCTGGTATGATCGCAGCTTCGCCTTCCGCCATGATCGGCCGGCGCCACCCTGGCTGGTCGGCGCTGCGTTCTCGGTGCAGCAGGTCGAGTCCTTGCCGGTGGCGTCCTGGGACGTGCCGGTGGACGCGATCTGCACTGAAGCCGGCACCCTGCTCCCTTCCGCTGCCCCCGTGAACGCATGACCGCCCGCAAGCGCTACTGGCTGATGAAATCCGAACCGGATGCCTTTTCCATCGATGACCTGGCCAAGGTCAAGGTCGAACCCTGGAATGGGGTGCGCAATTACCAGGCGCGCAACTTCATGCGCGACGGCATGCAGCTCGGCGACGGCATCCTGTTCTATCACTCCAACACCAAGGTGCCTGGCATCGTAGGCGTGGCCACCGTGGCCAGCGCCGCGTACCCGGATGACACCCAGTTCGACCCGAAGTCCGATTACCACGACCCCAAGAGCACGCGCGAAAATCCGCGCTGGATGCTGGTGGACGTGGCCTTCGAGCGCAAGCTGAAGCAGGTGATCGCGCTGGACGAGATCAAGCTGCACGCCGACGAGCTCGGCGAAGGCTTCCCGCTGGTTGCCAAGGGCAACCGCCTGTCGGTGTTCCCGGTGACGGCCGCGCAGTGGAAGCTGCTGCTGTCGCTGGAAAAGAAATCCTGAATCCCTGCCTGAGAATTTTCCCATGTCCGAAGCCAAGCGCCTGGCCGCCGAGAAAGCCATCGAGTACGTCGAAGACGGCATGATCGTCGGTGTCGGCACCGGTTCCACCGTTGCCTATTTCATCGATGCGCTGGCCCGCATCCAGCACCGCATCAAGGGTGCGGTCTCCAGCTCCGAGCAGAGCACCGCGCGCCTGAAGCAGCACGGCATCGAAGTGATCGAGCTGAACCATACCGGCACCCTGTCGCTGTATGTGGACGGCGCCGATGAATGCGACGGCAACAAGTGCCTGATCAAGGGCGGCGGCGCTGCGCTTACCCGCGAGAAGATCATCGCCGAGGCCAGCGAGCGCTTCGTCTGCATCGTCGACCCGAGCAAGCAGGTACCGGTGCTGGGCAGGTTCCCGCTGCCGGTGGAAGTGATCCCGATGGCACGCAGCCTGGTTGCCCGCCAGATCCGCGACATGACCGGCGGCCAGCCGACCTGGCGCGAGGGCGTGGTGACCGACAACGGCAACCAGATCCTGGACATCCACAACCTGCAGATCACCGATCCGGAAAAGCTCGAGCGCGAGCTCAACCAGCTGCCGGGCGTGGTCTGCGTCGGCCTGTTCGCGCGGCGCCGCGCCGACGTGGTGATCGTCGGTGGCGAACCGCCGATCGTGCTCTGACCCCTGCCAAGGAAGCCGACCATGTCTCTGCTGCGCTCGCTGTTGATGCTCCCGTTGCTGGCCCTGGCCGGCTGCGCCACCGATACCGCCCGTCACTGGGTGGAACTGGATGGCGCCCGCTACCAGGTCGAGCTGGCCACCAATGATGAAACCCGTGCGCGCGGGCTGATGTTCCGCGACCAGATGGCCGAGGACCGCGGCATGTTGTTCGTCCACGACCGCGAGGAAATGCAGGCGTACTGGATGAAGAACACCAAGATCGCGCTGGATATCCTGTACTTCGACAGCCAGCGCAGGCTGGTCAGCCAGCAGCGCGACGTGCCGCCGTGCTCGGCCGGCGACATGTGCCCGCCCTACCCCAGCGGCGGCCCGGCGCGTTACGTGCTGGAGCTCAACGCGGGCCAGGCCGAGAAGTTGAAGCTGAAGGACGGCACGCCGCTGACCTTCGGCCCCGGCATCGAGTAGCTCCACCCCATGCGTGGATGAGCACGCCCCCGCGGTAGTGCCGGCCGCTGGCCGGCAAGCCTGTCGGGGTCGGATCCCTTTCGCGCACGAAAGGGCCTGACCCCGTTTTTTCAGGGCGATGTCCTTTTCACGCGGCACCGCTTGAAACCGCCCACGATTGCCGCCAGTCTGTGGACATGCAGGACCGGATCTCACTCCCCGACTGGGATGCACTGGCCGACGTCGATGACGAGGCGCTGCCACTGCTGTCGACCGCGCTGCTGATCGCACGCGATGAATACCCTGACCTCCAGCCCGGTGTGTACGACGCCCTGGTGCAGAGCCATGTCGATCACCTGCGTTCGGAAGTGGACAGCATCGAGAACAGCCCCTTGAAGATGGCGGCGATCAATCGCCACCTGTTCGACGAACTGGGCTACAGCGGCGACCATCAGGAGTACTACGACCCGCGCAACAGCTACCTCAACCAGGTGTTCGAACGCCGCCTCGGCAATCCGATCTCGCTGGCGCTGGTGCAGATGGAGGTGGCGCGGCGGCTGGGCATCCCGCTGGACGGGGTGTCCTTCCCCGGCCATTTCCTGGTGCGGCTGCCGGTGGACGACGGCGTACTGGTCATGGACCCGTTCAATGGCGGCCGCCCGCTGGATGTGGACGAGCTGCGCGAACGCGCCAAGTCACATCTCGGTGGGCAGGCGCCTGATGACCAGGTGCTGGCACAGATCCTGGACCCGGCACCGACCCGGGCAATCCTGATCCGCATGCTGCGCAACCTGCATGGGGTCTATGCCGAGGCCAACGAGTGGGACCGCGCCGCACGCAGCGCCGACCGCCTGCTCAAGCTCGCCCCGGAGCAGGACGACGCACTGCGCGACCGTGGCCTGGCCTACCTGCAGCTGGACTACCTGGCCGGCGCCCGCCACGATCTGGGGCTCTATCTGAAGCGCAATGCCGATGCCAGCGACGCACAGTGGCTGCGCGAGAAGCTGATCGACCTGGGCGGACCGGCGCCGCGGCTGCATTGAGGTTCTCGGTATGCGGACCAACGGTCCGCACCCACCCTCCTCAGTCGATCTCGACCATCTCGAAATCGTCCTTGGTCACCCCGCAATCCGGGCAGGTCCAGGTCTCGGGAATGTCTTCCCAGCGCGTTCCCGGGGCAATGCCCTCTTCCGGCAGGCCGTCCGCTTCGCGGTACAGGAACCCGCAGACCACGCACATCCAGGTACGCAAGGTGGTGGGGGAGGCATCGCTCATCGGATAATCACGGCTGGATTCACGGGCCGCCATTGTCCCATTGCGGTCCACTCACCGGTAGCCATCGATGACCTCTGCTTTCCCCACGCCCCGCGGCGTCTACCTGATCACCCCGGACGAGCCCGATACCGCGCGCCTGCTGGCCCGGACCGCGCCGCTGCTGGCCGCCGGTGCCACCTGGCTGCAGTACCGCAACAAGACCGCCAACGGCGCGTTGCAGCGGGAACAGGCTGCAGCCCTACAGGCGCTGTGCGCCGAACATGGCGTGCCGCTGATCGTCAACGACGACCCGGCGCTGGCCAAGGCAGTCGGCGCCGCCGGCGTACATCTGGGTGGCACCGACGGCGATATTCCCAGCGCGCGTGCGCTGCTGGGTGCCGACGCCATCATCGGCGCCTCCTGCTACGACCAGCTGGCCAACGCCGGGCAGGCCGTGGCTGCCGGCGCCAGCTACGTGGCCTTCGGCGCCTTTTTCCCTACCACCACCAAGATCACCAACAGCCGCGCCCATGCCGACCTGCTGCGGCAAAGCGCCGCACTGGGCGTGCCGCGGGTGGCGATCGGCGGGCTGACCCCGGACAATGTCGGTCCCCTCATCGAGGCCGGCGCCGACCTGGTGGCCGTGGTCAGCGGCATCTATGCCGCGCCGGACCCGGTCGCCACGCAGCGCGCCTACCTCGCCCATTTCCGGTAAGCCCCGGTAGTTCTCCAGGAATCCCATGAACCACGACCAGTCCCACGCCCTGTTCTCCCGCGCCCAGGAACTGCTGCCCGGCGGTGTCAATTCGCCGGTGCGCGCGTTCAAGTCGGTGGGTGGCGAGCCTTTCTTCGTCGAGCGCGCCGACGGCGCCTACCTGTATGACGTCGATGGCAACCGCTACATCGACTACGTCGGTTCCTGGGGCCCGATGATCGTCGGCCACAACCACACCGCGGTGCGCCAGGCGGTGAAGAAGGCGATCGACAATGGCCTGTCCTTCGGCGCGCCGTGCGCGGCCGAAGTGACCATGGCCGAGACCATCACCCGCCTGGTGCCGTCGTGCGAGATGGTGCGCATGGTCAACTCCGGCACTGAAGCGACGCTGTCGGCGATCCGATTGGCGCGCGGTGCCACCGGCCGCAACCGCATCGTCAAGTTCGAAGGCTGCTACCACGGCCACGGTGACTCGTTCCTGGTGAAAGCCGGCAGCGGCATGCTGACCCTGGGCGTGCCGACCTCGCCGGGCGTGCCGGCCGGCCTGAGCGAGCTGACCCTGACCCTGCCCTACAACGATTTCGAAGCGGCCACCGCATTGTTCGAAGAACAGGGCAGTGAGATTGCCGGCCTGATCATCGAGCCGGTGGTGGGCAACGCCAACTGCATCCCGCCGCGCGCGGGTTACCTGCAGCACCTGCGTGAGCTGTGCACCCGGTACGGCACGCTGCTGATCTTCGACGAAGTGATGACCGGCTTCCGCGTCGCCCTCGGCGGTGCGCAGGCGCACTACGGCATCACCCCGGACCTGACCACCTTCGGCAAGATCATCGGCGGCGGCATGCCGGTGGGCGCCTATGGCGGCCGCCGCGAACTGATGCAGCAGATCGCACCGGCCGGCCCGATCTACCAGGCCGGCACCCTGAGCGGCAATCCGGTGGCGATGGCCGCTGGCCTGGCGATGCTGGAACTGATCCAGCAGCCGGGTTTCCACGACGAGCTGAGCGCGCGTGCGGCGCGCCTGTGCGCGGGGCTGGAAGCCGCCGCCGCCGAGGCCGGCGTTGCGGTGACCACCACCCAGGTTGGTGCGATGTTCGGCCTGTTCTTCACCAGCGAGAAGGTGGAGACCTACGCACAGGCGACGGCCTGCGATATTCCGGCATTCAACCGCTTCTTCCACGCAATGCTGGAACAGGGCGTGTTCCTGGCACCGTCGGCGTACGAAGCCGGCTTCCTGTCCAGCGCGCACGACGACGCGGTGATCGAGGCCACGCTGGCCGCCGCGCGCGTGGCGTTCAAGGCCGCCAAGGGCTGAGGCCGGCGCTGGTAGGTGCCAACCCTGGTTGGCACCGCCATGTACCGCATCCACGCATGGCGTGGATCTACTGCATCCCGGATGGCGTTCAAGGCCGCCAAGGGCTGAGACCGGCGCTGCTAGGTGCCAACCCTGGTTGGCACCGCCATGTACCGCATCCACGCATGGCGTGGATCTACTGCATCCCGGATGGCGTTCAAGGCCGCCAAGGGCTGAGGCCGGCGCTGCTAGGTGCCAACCCTGGTTGGCACCGCCATGTACCGCATCCACGCATGGCGTGGATCTACTGCATCCCGGATTCGGAACTGGCGCCACGCCATGCGTGGCTGCCGGGCACTCAACCGAAGACGAACTTGCCCTTCATCATCGCAAAATGTCCCGGGAACGAGCAGAAGAAGGTGTAGTCGCCACCTTTCTGCATGCCCTTGGTCGAGAAACGCACGCGGGTGCTTTCGCCACCGCCAATCACCTTGGTGTGGGCCAGCACGCGCTTGTCTGCCTTGGGCAGGTAGCTGTCGGCCGGGGTCATGCGCATGCCGGCCAGCGCCACCGGCTGATAGTCGGCGGTGCGGGTCAGCACCCAGTTGTGGCCCATCGCGGTGGCCGCCAGCTTGCCGGTGTGGCGCAGGGTCAGGTCGACGTCCGTGCAGTCGGCGGCCACCTTGATCTCGCGGCTGCTGAAGCTCATCTGGTCGGTGCTGTCGATGCTCACCGCACAGACGCGCGCCATCGCTGACGGCGCCAGCATCAGCGCACCGAGTCCCACTGCCACCATCCAAGCCTTCATCATCGCGTCTCCTGCAGGTTCGATGCTCATTCTAGGCAGCCCCCTGCCTGCCCGTCTGCGACCGTGTGTCGCAGTGCAGGTCCAGGGTTTCCGGCACAGGCTGGGCAATGGCATGCTCGCCCGATGCCGATCGACCTGCTCCTGCTGGATGTGGATGGCGTGCTGGTGCAGTACCAGCGCGCGCAGCGTGTGCTGCATCTGGCGCAGGCACTGTCTGTGCCTGCCGAACGCGTGCAGGCCGCGCTGTACGACAGCGGCCTGGAAAGCGCGCACGACAGTGGCGCCGTAGATGGCCCCACCTATCTGGCACGTCTGGGTGCACAGCTTGGAACGACGGTAGCGCTGGAGACCTGGATCGCCGCACGGCATGCCGCCAGTCACCCGCAGCCGGCGGTGCTGCAGCGGCTGCAGGCGCTGCAGGTGCCGATGGCGGTGCTGACCAACAACGGCCCCTTGATGGTGCAGGCGCTGCCCTCGCTGTTGCCGCCGCTGTTCCCGCGGTTGCAAGGCCGGGTGTTCTGCAGCGCCGATTTCGGAGCACGCAAGCCAGCACCGGAGGTCTTCCTGCGCACGCTGGACGCGCTGGATGTGGCTCCGGCCCGCACGCTGTTCGTCGATGATCTGTTCACCAACGTGCGGGGTGCACGCGGCGCGGGCCTGCACGCCGAAACGGTGCGCGATGGGCGTGGGCTGGGCAAGGTGCTGAAACGCTACGCGGTGCGGTAACGCCGGGCCATGCCCGGCGCTCCCTGTCCTGCCTCGCTCGCCGGGTGTGGCCCGGCGCCACCGGATCAGCGTGCGGCGACGAACGCGGCGATCGCCGCGCGCAGGCGCTTCAGGCCTTCGGCCACTTCCTCGTCGGTGATGTTCAACGACGGCACGAAGCGCAGCACGTCCGGCCCGGCCTGCAGGGTCAACAGCCCCTGTTCGGCGGCATGATCGAGGATCACACCGGCCTGGCCGGCGAAGTCCTTGCTCAGTACCGCGCCCAGCATCAGGCCGCGGCCACGCACATCACTGAACACGCCGAACTCTTCATTGATGCGGGCAAAACCATCGCGCAGCGCCTTCGACTGGCGGCTGACGTTGCTGGCGATCTCCGCCGAGGCCAGCTTGCGCAGGGCCACGCGGGCCACGGCGGCAGCCAGCGGGTTGCCACCGAAGGTGGTGCCGTGGGCGCCGAACTGCATGGTCTCGGCCACCTTCGGGCCGGCCAGCATCGCGCCGATCGGGAAGCCGCCCCCCAGTGCCTTGGCCAGGGTCACCATGTCCGGCACCACATCGTCCTGCCAGTGCGCGAACAGGGTGCCGGTGCGGCCCATGCCGGCCTGGATTTCGTCCAGCACCAGCAGTGCATTGTGCTGGTCGCACAGTTCCCGCACGCGCTTGAGGAAGCCGGACTTGGCCGGCATCACCCCGCCTTCGCCCTGGATCGGCTCCAGCATCACCGCCGCCACGTCGCCCGCGGCCATTGCGGTTTCCAGCTGCACCTCATCGTTGAAATCGATGTAGCGGAAGCCGCCGGGAAGCGGCTCGTAACCTTCCTGGTACTTCGGCTGCGCCGTCGCGGTGACCGCGCCCATGGTGCGGCCGTGGAAGCTGCCACGGAAGGTGATGATGACGCGTTTGTCAGCCGGGCGGCCCTGGCTGGACGCCCACTTGCGCACCATCTTGATCGCCACTTCATTGGCTTCGGCGCCGGAGTTGCACAGGAACACGCGCTCGGCGAAGCGGCTGGACTTCACCAGTTCTTCGGCCAGGTGCAGCGGCGGTGCGCTGTAGAACACGTTGCTGGTATGCCACAGTTTGCCGGCCTGCTCGACCAGCGCCGCCACCAGGTCCGGATCGTTGTGGCCCAGGCCGCAGACTGCGATGCCGGCGGCCAGATCGATGAACTCGCGGCCCTGGCTGTCCCATACGCGGGCACCCTGGCCTCGCTCCAGCACCACCTGACGGGGCTTGTACACCGGCAGGTAGTAGTGCGACAGGGAAATCAGCGGATCGGTGGCGGCGGTCATGGCGTTGGTCGGCGAAATTCAGGAAAGGTCCATTCTCGCGCCGGAACCCCTGCGGCACAATGTGCCCATGATCCCGTTCTCCGCCCCCCAGCTGAACCCCGCCACCGAGACCGGTTGGCGCCGCACCTGGTTCGACATCATCTACCGGCATGACACCCGGCCCTCGCGCAATTTCGACCTGATCCTGGTGGTGGCGATCATCGCCAGCATCTTCGTGGTGATGATCGACAGCGTGCAGCACCTGCATGCCGAATGGGCCGATGCGCTGTACGTGGTCGAATGGGGCTTCACCCTGCTGTTCACCGCCGAGTACCTGTTGCGGCTGGCGGTGGTGAAACGGCCCCTGCGCTACGCGGTCAGCATCTGGGGAATCATCGACCTGCTGTCGATCCTGCCGGCCTACCTGTCGATGTTCATTCCCGGTGCGCAGAGCCTGCTGGTGGTGCGCGCGCTGCGCATCCTGCGCGTTTTCCGCATCCTCAAGCTGACCCGCTACATCGAGGAAAGCGGCATCCTGATGCAGTCGCTGTGGCGGAGCCGGCGCAAGGTGCTGCTGTTCCTGTTCACGGTCATCACCATCACCATCATCGCCGGCACCCTGATGTACGTCATCGAAGGCCCGGCACATGGTTTCAGCAACATCCCGGCCAGCATGTACTGGGCGGTGGTGACCATGGCCACGGTCGGCTTCGGTGACATCGTGCCGCAGACCGTGCTCGGCCGCTTCGTCACCTCGGTGCTGATCCTGATCGGCTACAGCATCATCGCCGTGCCCACCGGCATCTATACCGCTGAACTGGCCAACAGCATGCGCGAAGCCGAGCAGGCCGCGCGCCGCGACGCCCGCGGCTGCCCGCACTGCGGACTGGAAGGCCACGAGCCCGACGCCCGCCACTGCCGGAAGTGCGGCGGCGAGCTGCCGGATTCGTTCAATTCCTGACAGCGTCCGCCGGGCATGGCCCGGCGCTACCCAGGGTAGATCCACGCCAGGCGTGGATGCGCATGCCTCAATCCAGGAACAGGTCGGGCAGCAACGGCCGCGACGGATCCACCGCATAGCCCGAAAGATCGGTGATGCCGGCCTGCGCCAGCACTTCATCGTCGATCAGGAACTGGCCGTGGAATCCGGCCGCTTCGCGTACCAGCACCGCATGCGCAGCGTCGGCCATGATCTGCGGCGTACGGCAACCTGCCGCGTCCACGCCGGGAATCATGTTGATCGCATCGGTGGCGATCACCGTGCGCGGCCACAACGCGTTGACGGCCACGCCCTGCGGGCCGAACTCGGCGGCCAGGCCCAGGGTGACAAAGCTCATTCCCATCTTGGCCAGCGTGTAGCCGGTGTGCGCGCCCCACCACTTCGGCTCCAGGCTGGGCGGCGGGGCCAGCGTGAGGATGTGCGGGTTCGGTGCCTGCAGCAGGTACGGCAGGCAGGCCTGCGCGCACAGGAAGCTGCCGCGGGAATTGACCTGTTGCATCAGGTCAAAGCGCTTCATCGGCGTATCCAGCGTTCCGCGCAGCCAGATCGCGCTGGCGTTGTTGACCAGGATGTCGATGCCGCCGAAGGTGTCCACGGTAGCGGCAACGGCCGCCTGCACCTGGTCTTCCTCGCGGATGTCGCACTTCAGCGCCAGACCCTGGCCGCCCGCTGCGGTCACCGCGTCAGCCGCACTGTGGATGGTGCCCGGCAGCTTGGGATTGGGCACCGACGACTTGGCGGCGATGGCGACGTTGGCGCCATCACGCGCGGCACGCAGCGCGATGGCCAGGCCGATGCCGCGCGAGGCACCGCTGATGAAAAGGGTTTTGCCCTGCAGACTGCCCACGTTCCACACTCCAGCGTATGCAATGAGCCGCTAGTATGCCGCGCCGACACGGAGTTCACCGCACGTTGACGATACTCGGGCCTTCAGCCACTGCACGAGGTCCACGCCATGCGCCGTTCCCGTCTGCTGTTGCCTGTCCTGGGCCTTGCCCTGTTGACTGCCTGCCAGGGCCGTTCGCCCGAGCCCGGCAGCGCACCCGGCAAGGACGACGCTGCCAACGTGGACAAGGCGGCCAGTGATGGAAAACTGCGCTGGAGCGAGAACGTGGTCTGGGATGGCGATCTCAATGCATGCCGCCAGGGCGACAGCGCGGCCACCCGCGAGTGCCTGCGTGATGCGATGCGGGCCGGTGGTGCCAATGCCGATGCGATCACCGCGGCCGAGCAGCTTTCCACCGGTGGCGAACTGGCGTATGTGACCGCCTGGCATGAACACGATGGTCTTGGCGTGGCCACGGTCGAATATCCGTTCCGTGCCAACACCAACGAAGGCACTCGACTGGTCGACGCCGGCGGCAAGCGCATCGACGTTGATGCGGTGCAGCTGGACGACACGCTGCGTGCGGACCCCGCGGTGCAGGAGGTACTGAAGGCACATCCGCAGGCAACGCCATTCGCACCGGCCCAGGCTGAAGGTACTGCGCCGCTGGAGGGCGGTGGCATCCGCCTGCTGTACCGCACGCCGCTGCGCGACTGCCACGCCTGCCCGGATGTGGGCCAGTTGCAGATCGGCTACGACTTCGATGGCAAGCGCAATTTCATCGGCCAGCAGGTCGTGCCGGCGACGCCGTAAGCGGGTAGCGGCCGCGGAGGGGCCGCGCGGGCGGGAGGGCCCGGGGATGGACGTAAACCAGGTCGGCCCGCGCCGACACCAGTACCCC
>NZ_JBRRDR010000015.1:0-86263 GCF_056759755.1 Stenotrophomonas sp. STEN046 | reverse complement strand
GTTGCGGGGGCGTGAGCCGCATGGATGCGGCGACCGCGCTTACAGGGCCGTACTTGCCGCGTCCCCCGTAACCGGACCCCCCCCGCCATTCCACGGATAGCCCGCTGTTGCTGTTGCTGTTGCCGGCCAGCGGCCGGCACTACCGCAGGTGCAGGGCGGCAGCCCTGCCGAACACCCCTCACCGCTCGGAATGCCCGCTCTGGTCGTAATCGCGCGGGCTGAACAACTCCGGCTGGATCAGCTCGATGAACGCCCGCGCCTGCGCCGACAACGCCTTGCCCCGACGCACGATCACCCCGTAACTGCGCTCGGGGAACCAGCGCTTCATCGAACGTGCTGCCAGCCGCTCGTGGTCGGCGTCGTTCAGGCACAGCGCAGGCACGATGGAAATGCCCATGCCCATCGCCACGTACTGCTTGATCACCTCCCAACCGCCCACTTCCAGTGCCACGGTGTAGGCGATGCGGTGGCGCTGGAACACCTGGTCGACCAGCCGGTAGGTGATCTGCCGCTTCGGTGGCAGCACCAGCGGGTAGCGCGCGATGTCGGCCAGCTCCAGTTCGGCGCCGCTGGCCAGCGGGTGGTCATGCGGGGCGATCAACACCTGCTCGAAGCGGTAGGCCGGGGCATAACTGAGGTCGGCCGGCACATCGGTCATCGAACCGATCGCCAGGTCGGCGGCATCCTCGCGCAACAGGTCGGTGCCGTCGGCACTGATCGCGTTGTGCAGGGTCAGGCGCACATCGGGGTAATGCTGGCGGAAGCGTTCGATGATCTTCGGCAGCAGGTAGAGGATGGTCGAACTGTTGGCGGCGATGTTCAGTTCGCCCGCGTCCAGCCCGCGCACCTTGTCGCGGAAGCGCGCCTCCAGCCCGTCCAGGCTTTCCACCAGCGGCTGCGCCATTTCGTACAGCAGCTGGCCCTCGCGGCTGGGCACCAGACGGCGGCCGCTGCGCTCGAACAACGGCACCCCCAGTTCGCGCTCCAGCGCCTGCAGCTGCAGGCTGATGGCCGGTTGGCTGACGAAAAGCGCCTCAGCAGCCCGTGAGACCGAGCCCAGCCGCACCGTCTGGCAGAACGCGCGCAGCGGCTTCAGCCGGTCGGATTTGTAGGAAAAACGAGGGCTTGGCGGGGTGCGTGTGCTCATGGCGTCATAAGTATTAGCACGACTTATGTAAAGCATTGCAAAAACTGTTTTGCCAAATACAGGGCTTCGGTCGCACGGTGGGGTCGTTCCCCCACTGCTGGAGTTGCCCCATGTCCGCCGTCGCTTCCGCTGTTCCTTCCACCGCCGCCAAGGCCACCCCGGGCATCGCCCTGGCGACCCAGGTGGCCGGTCAGGCCACCGTGCTGCCGGCGCCGCTGCTGGCCCTGCTGGTGTCGCTGCACCGCGCGGTGGAACCGGGCCGGCAGGCACGGCTGCAGGCACGCCGCGAGCGCCAGGCCTACTTCGACCAGGGCGGCCTGCCCGATTTCCGCGAAGACACCGCTGCGATCCGCAGTGGCGACTGGACCGTGGCACCGCTGCCGGCCGCGCTGCAGGACCGCCGCGTCGAGATCACCGGCCCGACCGACCCGAAGATGGTCATCAACGCACTGAACTCCGGCGCCAAGGTGTTCATGGCCGACTTCGAGGATTCGACCTCGCCGACCTGGCGCAACCTGCTGGCCGGGCAGCAGTCGCTGGCCGCGGCCGTGCGGGGTGATCTGCAGTTCACCGCCGCCAATGGCAAGCACTACGCACTGCGCCCGTACGAGGAACAGGCCGTGCTGATCGTGCGTCCGCGTGGCTGGCACCTGGACGAGAAGCATGTGGCCATCGACGGCCAGCCGCTGGCCGGCGGCCTGTTCGACGCGGCAGTGTTCGCCTTCCACAACGCGCGCGCCCTGCAGAGCAGGGACCGTGGCCCGTACTTCTACCTGCCCAAGCTGCAGAGCATGGAAGAGGCCGCGCTGTGGGAGACCGCGCTGTCGCACATCGAAGGCATGCTCGGCCTGCCGCACGGCCAGATCAAGGTGACGGTGCTGATCGAAACGCTGCCGGCGGTGTTCGAGATGGACGAGATCCTGCACGCCCTGCGCGAGCGCATCGTCGGCCTCAACTGCGGGCGCTGGGACTACATTTTCTCGTACCTGAAGACCTTCCGCCGCCACGCCGACCGCGTGCTGCCCGAGCGCGGCCAGGTGACCATGACCCAGCCGTTCCTGAAGGCCTACTCGGAACTGCTGATCCAGACCTGCCACCGCCGCGGCGCGCATGCGATGGGGGGCATGGCCGCGCAGATTCCGATCAACAACGATGCCGCCGCCAACGAACAGGCGATGGCCCGCGTGCGTGCCGACAAGCTGCGCGAAGTCACCGCCGGCCACGACGGCACGTGGGTTGCGCATCCGGCGCTGATTCCGGTGGCGATGGCGATCTTCGACGAACATATGCCCGGCGCGAACCAGCACAGCGTGCTGCGCCAGGATGTGCGCGTCGGTCGCGATGAACTGATCGCACGGCCGCCGGGCACCATCACCCGCGCCGGCTTTGAAGGCAACGTGGAAGTCTGCGTGCGCTACCTGGCCGCGTGGCTGGATGGCAACGGCTGCGTGCCGATCCATCACCTGATGGAGGACGCGGCCACCGCCGAGATCAGCCGCAGCCAGCTCTGGCAGTGGCTGCACACGCCAGGCCAGCAGCTGGACGATGGCACCGCGATTGATCTGGGCCTGCTCGACGCGACCCTGGCGCAGCTGCCGGCCCGTCTGGGCGACACCGCCGCCCTGCCGGGCGGTGGTCGTATCGAAGAGGCCATCGCCCTGCTGGGCGATCTGAGCCGCCGCAATGAGCTGACCGATTTCCTGACCCTGCCGGCGTACGTACGCATCGACTGATCGTCGCCTGCACCACGCCATCTTCCCTTCCCCGCTGCACGCACGAACCGAACTGGAGAAAGACATGAGCAAGCTGCCCACTGCCGAACAGATCCAGCACGACTGGGATACCAACCCGCGCTGGGAAGGCATCCAGCGCAATTACAGCGCCGCCGACGTGGTGCGCCTGCGTGGCACGGTCCACATCGAGCACTCACTGGCCCGGCTGGGTGCGGAAAAGCTGTGGAAGTCGCTGCATGAGCGCGACTTCGTCAACGCGCTGGGCGCGCTGACCGGCAACCAGGCGATGCAGCAGGTCAAGGCCGGCCTGAAGGCGATCTATCTGTCCGGCTGGCAGGTGGCCGCCGATGCCAACCTGGCCGGGCAGATGTACCCGGACCAGTCGCTGTACCCGGCCGATTCGGTGCCCGCGGTGGTCAAGCGCATCAACAACACGCTGCTGCGCGCCGACCAGCTGCACCACGCCGAAGGCAAGGATGACATCGACTTCCTGCAGCCGATCGTGGCCGATGCCGAGGCCGGTTTCGGCGGCGTGCTCAACGCGTTCGAACTGATGAAGGCGATGATCGAAGCCGGCGCGGCCGGCGTGCATTTCGAAGACCAGCTGGCTTCGGTGAAGAAGTGCGGGCACATGGGCGGCAAGGTGCTGGTTCCGACCCGCGAGGCGATCGAGAAGCTCAATGCCGCGCGCCTGGCCGCCGACGTGCTGGGTGTGCCGACCCTGCTGGTGGCGCGTACCGATGCCGAAGCGGCCGACCTGCTGACCAGCGACATCGACGCCAACGACACGCCCTTCGCCACCGGCGAGCGCACCGTGGAAGGCTTCTACAAGACCCGCAATGGCCTGGACCAGGCGATCAGCCGCGGCCTGGCCTATGCGCCCTATGCCGACCTGGTGTGGTGCGAGACCGGCAAGCCGGACCTGGAATTCGCACGGAAATTCGCCGAGGCGATCCACGCGAAGTTCCCGGGCAAGCTGCTGGCCTACAACTGCTCGCCCAGCTTCAACTGGAAGAAGAACCTGGACGACGCCACCATCGCCAGGTTCCAGCGTGAGCTGGGCAGCTACGGCTACAAGTTCCAGTTCATCACCCTGGCCGGTTTCCATGCACTCAATTACGGCATGTTCAACCTGGCCCACGGCTACGCGCGCCGGCAGATGAGCGCCTTCGTGGAACTGCAGGAAGCCGAGTTCGAAGCCGCCGAGCGGGGCTTCACGGCGGTCAAGCACCAGCGCGAAGTCGGCACCGGCTACTTCGATGCGGTGACCCAGGCGATCCAGCAGGGCCAGTCCTCGACCACCGCGCTGACCGGGTCGACCGAGGAAGAACAGTTCCACGGCAGCCGCAGCGAACGGGCCGCGTGATCCGGTAGTGCCGGCCGCTGGCCGGCAGCACGTGACGTACCGGGCGCCACCGGCCTCGGACCCGATCAGGGTGGCCAGGGAAGGGCCAGACGACGCCGGCAGATCGGGGGATCTGCCGGCGTTGTTGTATCTGCGGGCGCTGCGACAATCGGCGTCGTGGTCACGCCAAGATATTGATATGGTTTGCTTTCTTCCCACCGTCAACGCGGGTGAATGGGGAGCTTGCCTGCGTGTGCGACGGCACGCCGCGTCTTCACGAAAATGAGAAGCGGCGCACAGTTTGATTCACTGATATGCTCCGCGGCTCACCAGGGGACGCTGGCGGCAGGTGCAGGGAATGACCGGCAGGGGTGCGGCCGAGAACATCGACACGACAACCGGTATCGCGCAGGTGGCGATGGCCGAGATCGTGCATGCATTGCTTTCGGAAGAAGAGGTGGCCCTGTTCGCCCGGTTTGCCCAGCCCCACAGGCTGGAAGCGGGGCAGTGGCTGTTCCAGCGCGGCCATCGCGGCGAGCGCATGTTCATCATCCTCGAAGGCCTGGTCGAGCTCGATTTCGGTGAGGACCTGGTGCTCAAGACGCTCGGCCGGCATGAGTTCTTCGGCGAGCTGGGCCTGTTGATGGGCGACCATCTGCGCAGCGCCAGCGCCCGGGTGATGGCCGACTGCGAGGTGCTGGAACTGGGCCCGGCCGACTTCCATCGCCTGGTGGAGTCCGACCCTGGCCTGGTGGCCTACTTCCTGCGGCGCACGATCCTGCGTGTGCTGACCAACGAACAGATGCTGATCAGCCAGCTGCGGCGGCGCAACCACGACCTGGAAACCGCGCTGGACAACCTGTACATCACCACCCACCAGCTGACCCACACCCGGGAGCTGGTGCGCACCGATGAACTGACCGGCCTGCACAACCGCCGTGGCCTGACCCTGTACCTGCAGGAGTGCCGCAGCCACGCCGATGGCCTGCCGCAGGCGCTGCTGCTGATCGACTGCGACCGGTTCAAGCAGATCAATGACCGCCACGGGCACCAGGCCGGTGACCGGGTGCTGCAGAGCATGGGCAACATCCTGCGCTCGATGGCCGGTGAACACGACCTGGCCTGCCGCCTGGGCGGAGACGAGTTCTGCCTGATCCTGCGCCGGGGCAACGTCGAGATCGTGCAGCATGCCGCCGAGTTCATCCTCAGCGCGGTGCACGGATTGCTGGAGCGCAGCCACGGTACCCCGCACGTCAGCCTGGCCAGCATCGGGGCTTCCCTGCTGGACCCTGACGCGGACTGGAGCGAGTGGTACGCTCGCGCCGATCGAGCGCTGTACCAAGCCAAGCGCGCAGGCGGCAACTGCCTGCGGTGGACCGATGGTCCGGATGGACAATGAGCGGAGACCCTGGCGATGAATGGCGACAACGGAACGTCGACCCCGCATAACGCCCAGCTGCGGGCGCTGCTGTTCACCGACCTGTGCGATTCGCTGCAGCTGGTGGAGCGTATCGGCGATGTCGCCGCAGCCGAATTCTTCCAGCAGCACGACCGCCTCGTCTTGAGCCTGCAGCAGCACTGGAACGGCCAGCTGATCGATCGATCCGATGGATTGTTCGTTCTGTTTGAACGCGCCATCGATGGCATCGGTTTCGCCATTTCCTACCAGAATGCAGTTGACGTGATGGGCCAGGAGCGTGGCATCGTGCTGCGCGCACGCGCAGGCCTGCACGTCGGCGACATACTGCTGTGGGACAACAGCGCCGAGGCCGTCGCCCACGGCGCCAAGCCGGTGGAGGCTGAAGGGCTGGCCAAACCGATGGCCGCGCGCTTGATGCAGCTGGCGTGGCCCGGTCAGGTGCTGGTGTCTTCGGCGGCCGAACAGATGACCCGGCGGGCCGGGAGCGAGCTGCCCTGGACAGCGGACGAACTGCGCTGGAAGGATCACGGGCTTTGGCGCTTCAAGGGGATCGGCGAACGGCAGCAGGTATTCGAAGTCGGCATTCGTGGCCGCGCGCCGCTGCGCCGGCCCCGTTCGGGTGACAAAGCCTGGCGGGATCTGCCGCTGTGGCGTCGGCCTGCTGCCGTGTTTACCGAGGCGACGCTGGCGGTGGTGCTGGCCGTGGTGATGTGGACGCTGCTGCGGCCTGCGCCAGCGATCGCGTTCGCTGAACGTGACTGGGTGATCCTGGCGGCAGTAAGCAACAGCACGGCCTACCCGCAGCTGGATTCCAGCCTTGAACAGGCGCTTTACATCAGCCTGGGGCAATCGCGCTTCGTCAACATTCTCAGCGAACTGAAGGTGCGCGACACCCTGCAGCTGATGCAACGCCCAGCCAATGCGCGGCTGGATCGCGCGCTGGCGATCGAGGTGGCGCTTCGCGATGGTGCGCGTGCGGTGTTGATGCCCACCGTGCTTGAGCTCAACGGCAAGGTACGGGTGGGCGTGGAGGTGGTGGATCCACGCAGTGGCCAGACGGTCTACACGCACTTCGCCGATGGCAATGGCCTGGATTCGATCCTGGCCTCCACCGACACCGTGGTGAAGGCACTGCGCAGCGATCTGGGTGAGGCGCTGCACGATGTCAGCCGCGAGCAGAAACCACTGCCAACGGTGGCTACCGCCAATCTTGATGCGTTGCATGCCTATGCCAAGGGCAGCGATGCGTTGGCGCAGGAGCGCTTCGATGAAGCGCTGCTGTTCTTCCAGCAGGCTACCCGACTCGATCCCCAGTTCACCTTTGCCTACATCGGCCAGATGCGGCTGCAGTACGCCATGGGCAACGTGTCGGCGGCCGGCGAACTGTACCGCCAGGCCGTGTCGGGGCGCACGCGGCTCAGCGCACGCGACCAGCTGTACCTGGACGCCTGGGGTGCGGACTTCAGCGGCGCTCCTCCGCAGCGCAGTGCCGAGAAGTGGCGGATGCTGACCCAGCTGTATCCGGACGATCCGGCTGGCTGGATGAATCACGCGATGGCCCTGTTTGCCTATGGCGACTATGACGGCGCGCTGGCCGACATGATGCCGCTGCTGGAACGCCATCAAACACAGCGCGCGCTGGTCCTTTCCTTCGTCGGCCGCACCCAGCTTGCGCGTGGCGAGGTCAAGGCTGCCGTCGCTGCGTTCAGGGAAGCAGGAGCGCTGCCGAACTGGCACGGCGACATGTTGGAGGCGGTCGCGCTGGCGCTGGATGGAGAGTCCAAGAAGGCGCGCGAACGCAGTGAAGCCATCACCTCGCGCGGATTCGGCGCGCGCATGGAGTACAGCGGGCTGCTCGCCCTGCAGGGTCAGGCCAGCGATGCGGCTGCTGAGATGGCGCAGGCCGTGGAGCAGTGTGCGAGTGTGGAGGAGCTGTGCGACATCCTGGCCCTGCAGTCGGAGGCATGGACTGCACAGGCCGGCGGCAGCGGTTCCCGGCAGCAGTACGCGCGGTTGCTGGACCGTACCCTGGCCGCGGTCGATGAGGGTGTCGGCGCTGCGCCCCGTCATCGCGCTTTCGTAGCACTGTCGGTGGCCTATCACCTGCAACGCGCCGGCTTGCACAGCGAGCTGCGCTCCCGCCGTCCTGCACTGCAGGCGTTGGTTGAACGTAGTACCGACCCACGCCTGCAGGAGCTGTGGCTGCTGCTTCGCGCACGTGGTGAGCTGGATGCCGGCAATGCAGAGGCCGCTTCGGCACTGATGAAGCCGCTGGCCAACGGCACGCTATACCAGTGGCATGTACTGCAGCTGGATATCGAGCGCGCCCTCGGTCGCGATCAGGCCGCAGAGCGAAGGGAACACTGGTTGCGCCAGCGCACCGGCCTGGCCTTCGCCGAGGACGCGGGTGCCCTGGTCCTGCTGCCATTGAATGTGGCCGATGCACGCCGGCTGGCCGTTGCGGCCAGCCCGCAGCAGGCAGGAATCCCCTGAGGGCGGCTTAGTCCTGGAGCCCCTTCAGGCCGCTTTCGAACATGAAGGGCACCTTGAATGGGCCCGTCGCAGCCAGGCGCTCGCTCATCAACGCTTCCGCCCTGGCAAATTCTTCCTTGCCGCCCAGCGAGTCCAGCGGCGTGTTGCAGGCAGCAACGCTGTCAGCATCGGCGCCCAGTGCAATAAGTGCCTTCGCCGGATCGGCAGCAAACGCAGCACGGAAGGCATCGTCGCTGGAAAGGCGCTTCAACAGGACCTGGACGATTTCGGGGGGCAGGACGGAACGGGACATGGATCGCTACCGCAGGTTGGGGAAAGTACAAGTATCGGCTGCGCCGGTGCGGAGTTGATGGTTGTGCGCAGCTGCCCGGGTATGATCGCCGCTTGTTGAAGCTATTCGGGGCACACGCCATGAGATTCCGCCGCTGCCGGACCATGATGGTCGAGCCAGTTGAACACCCAGCGTTCGATCTGGCAGGGTTGCTCGGTGGCCGCACAGGGGTCAGTTTTCAGAGCGAGCTGCAGGTGCGTGCAGCGCATCTCCACGCACCTTGTGTGATCGAGCGCGACAGCTGCCTGTGGTTGCTGGAATGCAGCGCCGAGCAGTGGCAGAACGTGCCCGATGATGCGCAATCGCGCGAACGTGTTCTAGCGCTTCTGCGGAAGGGATTGCTGGTCAGTGATGACCCTGCGCACGAAATCGCATTCCTCGCCGATCAGCAAGTTCGAGAGAACCACTGGTGGCCGCTGTCGGCACTGCATTACCAGCAGTCGCGCTGGCAGGACGTGGACAGCTTGGGCGACATGGAGCGCGCCCAGCTGGTGACGGCACAGGATCTGGTGCGCAGCTACGGCCCTCCACCAGCAGAGGCACCGCCGCGTCAGGTCGGTGCAGTGGCGTTGCCCCGCGACGACGAAGACCCGATGCAGCCACTGCTGCAGTCGCGGGTGACCTGCCGAAACTACGCGCCCGACCGGGCACTGCCGTTGCCGTTGCTGGCGCGACTGCTGCAGCAGGTACTGATGGCCCAGTCGCTGGTGGAAACCGAGCCGGGCGTGCGTTTCCTGAAAAAGAATGTACCGTCTGCCGGGGGGCTGCATCCGCTGGAAGCGTTTCTGGTCGTTCGCAACGTGGAAGCGCTGCAGCCGGGGCTGTATCACTATCATGCGGTTGCTCACGAACTGGCACGCCTGGACCAGCAGCCCGACGACCTGGCGGCCTTCAACCTGCGGCTGCTGGCGGGGCAGCACTGGTTTGCCGGGGCACACGTCCAGCTGATCCTGGTGTGCCGTTTCGAACGCAGTTTCTGGAAATACCGGAACCACGCCAAGGCCTATCGAGCCGTCACGCTTGATGCCGGACATGTTTCGCAGGCGTTCTACACTGCGGCCACCGCGCACGGACTGGGCGCGTTTGTAACGGCGGCGATCAATGAAGCCGAGGCCGAGCAGATGCTCGGCCTGCAGCCAATGGCCGAAGGTGTGCTGGCGATCTGTGGATTCGGTTGGCGAAGTGATGTGCTTGCAACAACCGAGCTGGACCCGGAAGGCCGGATCTGGCCAGCAACCCGCTGAGTCTCAGCATGCGGAAATGACTTTCTGCATCTGACGCGACTCGAACGTGAAAACCACGTTCATGGCCGTGCGCCCTGCACCCGAGAGATATTCCAGCAGGGCCTGGCGTGACTGTTCGAACTCTTCCTTGCTGGCCAGCTGCTGCACCATCGTGCACAACGGTGTGATCGATCCCTCGGGCAATGGGAGGCGCCTTGCAGCGGGTCTGTGGCGACCCGCTGTGGCCTGCCATTGTTGCCAGATACTCGAGACTGATGCCAGCGCGGCTAGTCTGCCTCGAAATCCACCAGCACCGCGCCATCACCCACCTGGTCGCCTGCCTTGGCGCGATAGCCCTTCACCGTGCCATCGGCCGGTGCCTGCAGGGTGTGCTCCATCTTCATCGCTTCCAGCACCACCAGCGGCGTACCACGCTTGACCTGCGTACCGGCGGCCACCAGCGTTGCCACGATCTTGCCAGGCATCGGTGCCAGCAGGCTGCCGGCATCGGCGCCGGCCTGTTCGGATTCGCCCACCGGATCGTGCAGGGTGAAACGGTGCTGGCCATCGGCACCGAACAGATACAACTGGTCGCCGTCGCGTTGCAGCTGCAACCGCCAGCGACGGCCGTCCAGCTGCACTGACAGGGCCTGGCCATCAGCGTGGCCGACGATGTGCTTCGGCGCATCGTCGTCGCACTGCACGCGCCAGCCGTCAGCCAGGGTCCATGCCTTCAGCGTGCGGGTGTGCTCGCCCTGCTGCAGCGGCAGCAGGCGCGGCGCCGATGCGCCCAGGCGCCAGCCATCCTGTGCCTGCCATGGCGAATGAAGGTCACGGGCGTCGGCCGCAGCGCGCGCGGTGGTGGTCACCGCAGCGATTGCCGCCAGCTCCCACAGTGCGGCGTCCGCATCACCCTGGGTGGCCAGTGCGGCCTGCTCGCGCACGATCAACGCGGTATCCAGCTTGGCGTTGGCGAACGAATCGGTATGCACCAATCGGCGCAGGAAGCCGGCGTTGGTGGTCACGCCCACCACCTGGCAGTCGGCCAGGGCCTGGCTCATGCGTCGCAGCGCGGCATCGCGGTCCACGTCCCAGACGATCAGCTTGGCAATCATCGGGTCGTAGTACGGGGTGATGCTGTCACCTTCTTCCACACCCGTATCCACACGCACGTGTGCCGACGGCGCCGGCAGGCGCAGGCGGCGCAGGGTGCCGGTGGACGGCAGGAAACCACGGTCGGCATCCTCGGCGTACAGGCGTGCCTCGATGGCGTGGCCATGGATGGCCAGTTCGTCCTGACGCTTGGGCAGGGGCTGGCCGGCGGCCACGCGCAGCTGCCATTCCACCAGGTCGGTGCCGGTGATGAATTCGGTGACCGGGTGCTCGACCTGCAGGCGGGTGTTCATTTCCATGAAGTAGAAGTCGCCGTCCGGGCCGGCGATGAACTCGACCGTGCCCGCGCCCACGTAGCCCACCGCGCGTGCGGCATCGACGGCGGCCTTGCCCATCGCGGCGCGGCGTTCGGGGCTCATGCCCGGTGCCGGTGCTTCTTCCAGCACCTTCTGGTGGCGGCGCTGCACCGAGCAGTCGCGCTCGAACAGGTAGACCGCCTCGCCATGGCCAGCGCCAAACACCTGGATCTCGATGTGGCGCGGCCGCTCCACATATTTTTCGACCAGCACGTGGTCGTTGCCGAACGCCGAGGCCGCTTCACGCTGGCAGCTGGCCAGCGCATCGACGAAGTCCTCGCTGCGCTCGACCTTGCGCATGCCCTTGCCGCCGCCGCCGGCACTGGCCTTGATCAGCACCGGGTAACCGATGCCGTCGGCCTGTGCGCGCAGGAATTCCGGCGCCTGCTGCTCACCGTGGTAACCCGGGGTCAGTGGCACGCCGGCCCTGGCCATCAGCGCCTTGGCCGCGCTCTTGTCACCCATCGCACGGATCGCACTGGCCGGCGGCCCGATGAAGGTGATGCCGGCGGCGGCACAGGCATCGGCGAAGTCGGCGTTCTCGGACAGGAAGCCGTAGCCGGGATGGATCGCCTGTGCACCGCTGCGGCGTGCGGCGTCCAGCAGCACGTCGCCGCGCAGGTAGCTTTCGCGCGCGGCGGCCGGGCCGATGTGGATGGCCTCGTCGGCCAGGCGTACGTGGCGCGCATTGCGGTCGGCATCGGAATACACCGCCACGGTGGCGATGCCGAGGCGGCGGCAGGTCGCGATGACGCGGCAGGCGATCTCGCCACGATTGGCGATCAGGACTTTGGTGAACATGGCAACGTGCTTCATAGGAGCTTGCTCGGTCATGGCACGGATTACATGCGGAACACGCCGAAGCGTGTCTGCTGCGGGGCGGCGTTGAGGCTGGCCGACAGGGCCAGGGCGAGCACGCGGCGGGTATCGACCGGGTCGATTACACCGTCGTCCCACAGGCGTGCGCTGGCGTAGTACGGGTGGCCCTGCTGCTCGAACTGGTCGCGGATCGGCGCCTTGAACGCATCTTCTTCCGCCGCCGGCCACTGGCCGCCCTTGGCTTCGATGCCATCGCGCTTGACCGTGGCCAGCACGCTGGCGGCCTGCTCGCCGCCCATCACGCCGATGCGCGCGTTCGGCCACATCCACAGGAAGTTCGGCGAATAGGCGCGGCCACACATGCCGTAGTTGCCGGCACCGAACGAACCGCCGATCACCACGGTGAACTTGGGCACCTTGGCGCAGGCCACCGCCATCACCAGCTTGGCCCCGTCCTTGGCAATGCCGCCCTGTTCGTACTTGCGACCGACCATGAAGCCGGTGATGTTCTGCAGGAAGACCAGCGGGATGTTGCGCTGGGTGCACAGCTCGATGAAGTGCGCGCCCTTCAGTGCCGACTCGGAAAACAGGATGCCGTTGTTGGCGATGATGCCGATCGGGTAGCCGTTCAGATGCGCGAAGCCGGTGACCAGGGTGGCACCGTAGCGCGGCTTGAACTCATCGAAACGCGAGCCATCGACCAGCCGTGCGATTACTTCGCGCACGTCATAGGGCTTGCGCGTATCGGTCGGAATCACGCCGTACAGGTCCTGTGCCGGCAGCAGCGGTTGTTCCGGCGGCTGCATCGCCATCGCCGGTTCCGGCTTGCGCCAGTTCAACTGCGCGATGATCGCGCGCACCCGCGCCAATGCCTGCAGGTCGTTGTCGGCCATGTGGTCGGCCACGCCGGAGATACGGGTGTGCACGTCGGCACCGCCCAGTTCTTCGGCCGTCACCACTTCACCTGTAGCCGCCTTCACCAGCGGCGGGCCGCCGAGGAAAATGGTGCCCTGTTCGCGCACGATCACCGTTTCATCGCTCATCGCCGGCACGTAGGCGCCACCGGCGGTGCAGCTGCCCATCACGCAGGCGATCTGCGGAATGCCCCGCGCGGACAGGTTGGCCTGGTTGTAGAAGATGCGGCCGAAATGGTCACGGTCCGGGAACACCTCATCCTGCAGCGGCAGGAAGGCGCCGCCGGAATCGACCAGGTAGATGCACGGCAGGTGGTTCTGCTCGGCGATCTCCTGCGCGCGCAGGTGCTTCTTCACCGTCATCGGGTAGTACGTGCCGCCCTTGACCGTGGCATCGTTGGCCACGATCACGCATTCCACGCCACTGACCCGGCCGATGCCGGCCACCACGCCTGCAGCGGGCACGGCATCGTCGTACATGCCGTGCGCGGCCAGCGGCGCGATCTCGAGGAAGGCGCTGCCCGGATCGAGCAGCGCGTCGATGCGATCGCGCACCAGCAGCTTGCCGCGCGCGGTGTGCTTGGCGCGCGCCGCTTCGCTGCCGCCCAGTGCGGTGCGGGCGAGGGTGGCGTGCAGGTCATCAACCACGGCCTGCATCGCGGCGCGGTTGCTTTCAAACGTTTCGCTGCCCGGTTGCAGCTGGCTGTTCAGGACGGTCATCGCGATAGCCTTACAGGGTGCGCTGGAACAGTTCGCGGCCGATCAGCATGCGGCGGATCTCCGAGGTGCCGGCGCCGATCTCATACAGCTTGGCGTCGCGCCACAAGCGGCCGGTCGGGTATTCATTGATGTAGCCGTTGCCGCCGAGGATCTGGATCGCCTGGCCGGTCAGCCAGGTGGCCTTCTCGGCGGCGTAGAGAATCGCACCGGCCGCGTCCTGGCGGGTGGTGCGGCCCTGGTCGCAGGCGCGCGCCACGGCATAGACATACGCGCGGCAGGCACCGAGGCCCACGTACATGTCGGCGATCTTGGCCTGGATCAGCTGGAAGCTGCCGATCGGCTCACCGAACTGGTGGCGCTCGTGCACATACGGCATCACCACGTCCATCGCTGCGGCCATCAGCCCCAGCGGACCACCGGACAGCACCACGCGCTCGTAGTCCAGGCCGGACATCAGCACGCGCACGCCACCGCCGACCGCACCGAGCACATTCTCTTCGGGAATCTCGCAGTCCTGGAACACCAGCTCGCAGGTGGGCGAGGAACGCATGCCCAGCTTGTCCAGCTTCTGCGCGGTGGAGAAGCCCTTCATGCCCTTCTCGACCAGGAACGCGGTGATGCCCTTGGCACCGGCGTCCATGTCGGTCTTGGCGTAGACCACCAGTACGTCGGCGTCCGGGCCGTTGGTGATCCACATCTTGTTGCCGTTGAGCACGTAGCGGTCACCGCGCTTGTCCGCGCGCAGCTTCATCGACACCACGTCCGAGCCGGCGCCCGGTTCGCTCATCGCCAGTGCGCCAACCAGGGCGCCGCTGCACAGGCCGGGCAGGAAGCGCTGCTTCTGCTGCTCGTTGCCGTTCTTGCGCAGCTGGTTCACGCACAGGTTCGAATGCGCGCCATAGGAAAGACCGATGCCGCCCGAGGCCCGCGACACTTCTTCCATCGCCACCACGTGGGCCAGGTAGCCCATGCCGGTGCCGCCGTATTCTTCTTCCACGGTCAGGCCCAGCAGGCCCTGTTCGCCCAGCTTGGGCCATAGTGCCAACGGGAACTGGTTGGTTGCGTCGGCTTCGGCCGCGAGCGGCGCGATCTCGGCAGCGGCAAAATGGGCCACGCTCTGGCGCAGCAGGTCGATATCTTCGCCGAGATCGAAGTTCAGGGATGGCACGTGCATTGCGGTGGCTCCACGAGGGAAGGTGGGGAATGGACGCACCCGGGAGGGGGGCAGGCGCTGTTCACAGCAGCGGCCCGCACGGGCGATTGGACCCCAGCGTAGCGGGGTTCGGGTAAGAAGTGAATACAAATTCAAAAATTGAAACTAGACTCAGAACATGGCCTATAAACGCTCTGCATTGATGGAAGAACGCCTGGCTGGGGCCCGTGAACGGATCCTGCTGGCCACCCGCGAGCTGGTCGCCACCGGCGGCTGGCGAAACGCCCCGGTGACGGCCGTGGCGACCCAGGCAGGGGTGTCCACCGGGTTGATCTACCGGCATTTCCCGTCCAAGGCGGAGTTGTTCGTGGAGGTGCTCAACGCTGCGGTGGCGCATGAGGTGGAGATCATGGAGCGCATCGCCAGCGGGCCGCAGGTGGCCAGCGAGCGCCTGCGCCTGGCCATCACCGCCTTCGTCCGCCGCGCCCTGGCCGGGCCCGGGCTGGCCCATGCCTTCATCGTGGAACCGGTGGACCCGGACGTGGAGGCCGAGCGCATGCGCGGGCGGCGCGCCTTTGGTGACGTGTTCCTGCGGCTGGTGGAAGAGGGCGTGGCTGCCGGCGAGCTGCCCGCGCAGGATGCCCACGCCACCGCCGCCTGCCTGGTCGGTGCCTTCACCGAAGCGATGGTGGGACCGACCGCACCCAGCCGCGAAGCCCACCGCGACGAGGGGGCATTGGTGGATGCGATCTGCAGCTTCTGCCTGCGCGCGATCGGTGCACCTCCAAATCGGTAGCGCGGGGCCATGCCCGGCGGCTTCTGCCGCGCTGCGCGCTCGCCGGGCACGGCCCGGCGCTACCTCATGCGGCCGAGGCCGCATGTTGCGTCGCACCAGCATTGACGCCTGTTGTCGCACGCGAAGTGCGTTCTATACTCGGCCCATCACGCAGTCGCTCAGCCGTGGTCCATCGACTACCAGCCAGGGGTAACGAAGAGTGCGGAATTACGATCTGGAGTTCCTGAAACGCTTCTCCATGGTGATCGCGCTGTTGATGGCCATCACCCTCGGCCTGATCCTGCTTGCCGCCTACATCCACACCCGGATTCCGCCCGAAGTGTCGCCCACGGCGGCCAAGCGCACCGAGCAGCGTATTTCGCCCACCGGCGCGGTCTATGCCGGCAGCACCGGCGCCGCCGCACAGGCGGCAGCTGCGGCGGCCGCACTGGCCAAGGCCGCTTCGCAGGTGGCCTATGGCGGCACCAAGGATGGCAAGGTGATCTTCGACAACCTGTGCACGGCCTGCCACACCACCGGCGTGGGCATGGCACCGACGCTGGACCACTCGCACTGGGACAAGCGCCTGGCACAGGGCAAGGACACGCTCTACAAGCACGCCATCGAAGGCTACACCGGCCCCGATGGCGGCATCATGCCGCCCAAGGGCGGCAACCCGGCGCTGACCGAGGAACAGATCCACGCCACCGTGGACTGGATGCTGGGCAACCTGAAGTAACCGGTAGTGCCGGCCGCTGGCCGGCAACCACGCATCGCACGAAGGTCATGACCTTTGCCTACCAAGGCCGAAACCCCGCTGCGCAGGCGGGGTTTCGCATTTCAGGGTTAGTCTGTGCGCCTCTTCCGTGGAGTCGCCCGTCGATGCGCCGCTGTTCCCTCGCCCTTGCCTTGTCCCTGCTGCTGCCGACCGCTGCCTTTGCCCAGGCCCAGCCGCAGGTCGCGCCGACCTCGAGCCCGGCAGCGCGCAGCAGCACCGCCGTGGTCCTGACCACCGCCCCGACCGACTGGCGTGCGTTGCAGGGCCAGCGCGTGCGCATCGCCGCGCCGCTCACCCTGGTCGGCACCGACGGCCTGGAACGCTTCGGCCAGCTGACCGTGGCCTTCGATGGCCGCCTCTGGCAACCCACCGAAGTGGCCGTGCCCGGCAGCGCCGGTATCGAACAGGTGATGGCCGACAACCAGCGCCGCCGCCTGCTGCTGGACGACGGCAGCGATGCCCGCGACCCGGCCAGCGTGGCCTACCTGCCGGGCAACCCGCCGCTGCGTACCGGCATGCAGCTGCGCAACGTGGAAGGCACCGTGCGGGTGGATGCACAGGGCCGGCCGAGCCTGCAGGTGGATGGCACGCTGACCCTTCCCGAGCCGCAGCGCCCGGCGGTACCCCAGGTGCCCGGCAGCCTGCATATCGCCGCGTTCAACCTGGAAAACTACTTCAACGGCGATGGCCAGGGCGGTGGCTTCCCGACCCTGCGCGGCGCGCGCACGCTGGAAGAGCACAAGGCGCAGGTCGGCAAGCTGGTGGCCACCGTCAACGCGCTCGGTGCCGACATCGCCGCGCTGATGGAACTGGAAAACGATGGCTATGGCCCGCAGTCGGCCATCGCCGAACTGGTCAGCGCCCTCAACGCCGGTCTTGCCGCCGACAAGCAGTGGGCCTTCGTCGATGCCGGCGAGGGGCCGGGCAGCAACCCGATCCGGGTTGGCATCATCTATCGCAGGAGCGCGTTCAAGCCGCTGGGCAAGCCGTTGACCCGGCTCGACGGTCCGTTCGCCGAACACAGCCGCGCACCGCTGGCGCAGGCCTTCCAGGGCAAGGGCGCACCGTTCATGGTGGTCGCCAACCATTTCAAGTCCAAGGGCTGCCGTGATGCCAGCGGCGCCGATGCCGACCGCAACGATGGCCAGGGCTGCTGGAATGCCACCCGGGTGGAATCGGCAAAGCAGTTGAACCAGTGGGTGCAGGCCGAAGCTGGCCGCCTGAAGGTGAAGGACGTGGTGCTGCTGGGCGATTTCAACGCCTACGCGATGGAAGACCCGATCCGCACGCTGCATGACCTGGGCTGGCAGGACGCGTTCAAGGCGGCCAAGGTCGAACGACCCTACAGCTACGTCTACAACGGCTACACCGGTCGCCTCGACCACGCGCTGCTGAGCCCCGGCATGGCCCAGCGCCTGCGCGGTGCCGCCGAATGGCACAGCAATGCCGACGAGCAGGACGCCAGCGGCTACCAGGGCCGCAACGTGCAGGGCCCGTGGCGCAGTTCCGACCACGACCCGCTGCTGCTGGGCTTCGACAAGTAACGTTTGCCGGGCCCGGGTTGGAAGGTAGCGCCGGGCCATGCCCGGCGACACCTCACCCCCAGGCAATCAACCCGATCGCCAGCACTGCCAGTGCCAGGCCTGCGCGGTTCCACTTCGTGGTCGGTTCGCCAAAGGCCAACACGCCTACCAGCGCGCCCAGCACCACCACGCCGATGTTCATGCCTGCAAACACCGTGGCCGGGCTGTCCGGCATTGCCTGGTGGGCATGCACGTAGAACAGGATGTTGCCGCCGTTGAGCAGGCCCAGCAGCGCGCCGGCGCCCAGGTTGCGCCAGGCCAGCCGGCTGCGGCCGCTGAAGTGCCGCCACAGCTGTAGCGCCAGCATCAACACGAAGGCCACGCTGAAACTGGCCAGTACTGCCGCCATGGATGGCGTGCCTGACAGCGCGACCTGCTTCAACAGAATGTCCACGACCGCAAAACCGCCCCATACGCCCAGCAGCCAGCCCCAGCCGCCGCTCGCGGCGGTAAGCGCCGGCCCGCGCGGGCGCAGGCTGATGGCCACCATCGCCAGCAGGCCCAGGCCCAGCCCGACCAGCTTCCAGGTGCTGGCGCTCTGGCCGAAGAACAGGAACGCGGCCGCCAGTGACAGCAGCAGCGACAGCCGCTGCGCCACATCGCTGCGCACGATGCCGGCCACCGCCACCGCGCGGCCCAGCACCAGGAAAATGGACGGCAGCACCACGGCCAGCGCCAGCAGCGGGACCCACGGGGCATGCGGCGCGCGCAGCGCATCCAACGGCGGCTGCAGCACCACGGCGGTCATCGTCGCTGCTACCAGGTAGTTCCAGGTGACCATCTGCGCGACATCCAGCTGGCGGCGGCCGGCCAGTTTCAACAACACCGAAACCAGCACGCTGCAGATCACGGCCAAGGACAGGTAGAGCATGGGGCGGGCACAGGGCAGGGGCGGGGGACGCTATCATGGTGCCATGCACAAGCCCTCGTTCCCTGTCGCCGCTGGCGAAACTGCATGCCTGGTGCTGGATGGCCCGGTTGGTCCGCTGGAAGTGGTCGTCGACCTGCCCAAGGCCGATGTGCCGGCGCAGCCGATCGTGGCGATCATCTGCCATCCGCTGTCCACCGAAGGCGGCACCCTGCACAACAAGGTGGTCACCATGACCGCCACCACCCTGCGCGAACTGGGCATTGCCACGGTGCGCTTCAACTTCCGCAGTGTCGGCGGCTCGGCCGGTGAGTTCGACCACGGCCTGGGCGAGCAGGACGACCTGAAGGCGGTCACCGCCTGGGTGCGCGCGCAGCGCCCGGATGACCGCCTGTGGCTGGCCGGTTTCAGCTTCGGCTCGTTCGTATCGTTGAAAGCCGCCGCGGACCTGCAGCCGGAAGCGCTGATCTCGATCGCGCCGCCAGCGGGCCGTTGGGACTTCGAAGGCATCACCCCGCCGGCGCGCTGGCTGGTGATCCAGGGCGAGCAGGACGAGATCGTCGATCCGCAGGCCGTCTACCAGTGGCTGGATACGCTCGATGCGCCGCACGAACTGGTGCGCATGCCCGATACCAGCCACTTCTTCCATCGCAAGCTGATCGACCTGCGCGGCGCGCTCACCCACGGCGTCAAGCACTGGCTGGGCGCGGCGGCATGAGCGAGGTGGAACTGACCCCGACCCAGCGCTACGCGGCCGGGGTGGAACGCGGCGACTGGCAGAACGACCCGGCCCAGCATGCGGCCCTGGCCGAACTGGACCGGATCCATCTGGGCCTGGTGGACAGCGCCGAAGACGGCTGGCTGGACCGCCTGTCCTCGTTCTGGAAGAAGCCCGAACCGGTGAAGGGCCTGTACTTCTGGGGCGGCGTTGGCCGTGGCAAGACCTTCCTGGTCGACCTGTTCTACGACGGGCTGCCGATCAAGCAGAAGTACCGCACCCATTTCCACCGCTTCATGCGCAGCGTCCATGAGCGCCTGCGCGAACACCAGGGCCAGAGCGATCCGCTGGCGAAGATCGCCCAGGAGTGGCGCAGCAACCTGCGCGTGCTGGTGCTGGACGAATTCTTCGTCACCGACATCGGCGATGCCATGTTGCTGGCGCGCCTGCTGGAGCGGATGTTCGCCGAGGGCGTGACCCTGGTCACCACCTCCAACACCGCAGTGGAAAACCTGTATCTCAACGGCCTGCAGCGTGAGAGCTTCATGCCGGCCATCGGCCTGCTGCAGCGCTACTGCGTGGAGCTGTACGCCGAAGGCACCGAGGATTACCGCATGCGCGCGCTGACCCGTTCGCCGGTGTACCGCGCGCCGCTGGCAGACGACAGTGATGCCTGGCTGGCCACGCGCTGGAACGAGCTGAGCGGCGGCCAGGCGGCCAAGGCCGGCAACATCGAAATCGAAAGCCGCAAGATCCCGGTGCGCGCGCGCGGCAAGAGCATTGCCTGGTTCGATTTTGCCGCGCTGTGCGAAGGCCCGCGTGGCCCGTCGGATTACATCGAGATCGCGCACGAGTTCAATACCGTGCTGCTGGGCGGCATTCCCGCCTTCGACCGCCTGAACGAGGATGCCGCACGCCGCTTCGTCAACCTGATCGACGAGCTGTACGACCGCCACGTCAACCTGGTCTGCACCGCCAGCACCTCGCCGGTGGAGCTGTACAGCGGCCAGCGCCTGCAGGGTGCGTTCGAACGCACTGCCTCGCGCCTGATCGAAATGCAGAGCGCCGAGTACCTGGGTACCCCGCACCGGGCGTGAGGCGCCGACCGCCGTGCCCGGTGTGCGGCTGTCGCAGACGGACCGGATCGGCCGCAGGCCACCCCGTCCACCGGCAGCCCACCGCTTGCCCACCATCTATCCACAGGGTTGTCCCTAGCCAGCTTCATCACTGTCATGTGAAGCTGTCATCGTTCCGCTGGTGGGGCGCTGATTGCCACCGCCGCGATGCGTTCCGGGCTTGACTGCGCAGCCGGTTCCAGCAGGTCCAAAGCGTCCAAACCGGGCGCTGATGGCCCGATCCTTGCGGCGCAAGGGATTACCCAATTTCACTACATTTGGCGTTGACGGACCCTCTGACCCCCACTATCTTGTGGCTGTCGGTTGTGGGGACCCCAAGCCGCCGGGTCCATGGAATGGATCGCCGGAGCTTCCGGTGATACGCCCTCCATGCCCGCAGCGGCACCGGTCAGCACAGCCAGCAGCAGCCACAGGCGCAGGGTCTCAATTCCTGCGACACCGGTCTGCCACCCTGGGCTGTCATGTCCCGGGCCGCGTCATCCGATGCACCGAGCCACCATCCATCACGCCAAGAGGACTCACGCCGTGACCACCGAATCCAGCGCCACCATCGAAAAGGAAAGCGAGTTCCTGTTGACGTCGCCGCCGACGGCCAACGCGATGAGTGTGACCAAGCGCAATGGCACGACCGAGCTGGTGGATCTGAACAAGATCGTGCGCGCGGTGCAGCGTTCCTCCGAAGGCCTGCACGCGGTCGATCCGATGCGCGTGGCCACCCGCACCATTTCCGGCCTGTACAACGGCGCCACCACCCGCGAGCTGGACGAACTGTCCATCCGCACCGCCGCCCTGCTGATCGGTGAAGAGCCCGAGTACGGCCGCCTGGCCGCCCGCCTGCTGGCCAACTACATCGCCAAGGAAGTGTCGGGCCAGGAAATCTACGCGTTCTCGCAGTCGGTCAGCCGTGGCCACGAAGTGGGCCTGATCAACGACCGCCTGCTGAACTTCGTGCAGACCAATGCGCGCAAGCTCAACGATGCGATCGACATGTCGCTGGACCTGAACTTCGATTACTTCGGCCTGCGCACCCTGTACGACCGTTACCTGCTGCGCCATCCGCACACCCGCAAGGTGATCGAGACCCCGCAGCAGTTCTTCCTGCGCATCGCCAGCGCGCTCAGCGAGGACGTTCCGGAAACCCTGGCGCTGTACAAGCGCATGGGCAACCTGGACTACCTGCCGTCCAGCCCGACCCTGTTCAACTCCGGCACCACCCACGAGCAGCTGTCCTCGTGCTTCCTGCTGGATTCGCCGCAGGATTCGCTGGAGTCGATCTATTCCAAGTACGGCGATATCGCCCAGCTGTCGAAGTTCTCCGGCGGCATCGGCGTCAGCTACACCCGCGTGCGTTCGCGTGGCTCGCTGATCAAGTCGACCAACGGCCATTCCAACGGCATCGTGCCGTGGCTGAAGACCATGGATTCGTCGGTGGCCGCGGTCAACCAGGGTGGCAAGCGCAAGGGCGCGGCCTGCGTGTACCTGGAAACCTGGCACGCCGACATCGAGGATTTCCTCGAACTGCGTGACAACACCGGCGACGAATCGCGCCGTGCGCACAACCTGAACCTGGCCAACTGGATCCCGGACCTGTTCATGAAGCGCGTCGAGGCCGACCAGGAATGGTCGCTGTTCGATCCGCGCGTGGTGCCCGAGTTCACCGACCTGTTCGGCGAAGCCTTCGAGGCCGCCTACCTGCAGGCCGAAGCACAGGGCAAGGCCAACCGCACCATCTCCGCGCGCAAGCTGTACTCGCGGATGATGCGTACCCTGGCCGAGACCGGCAACGGCTGGATGACCTTCAAGGACAAGTGCAACCGCGCCAGCAACCAGACCCTGCGCGCCGGCAACGTGATCCACCTGTCCAACCTGTGCACCGAAATCCTGGAAATCACCTCGGCTGAAGAGACCGCGGTGTGCAACCTGGGTTCGATCAACCTGGGCAACCACTTCGACGGCAACGGCGAGTTCGATTTCGACAAGCTGGCCGACACCGTGCGCCTGGCCGTGCGCCAGCTCGACCGCGTGATCGACCTGAACTTCTACCCGATCGAATCGGCACGCCGCGGCAACCTGCGCTGGCGTCCGGTCGGCCTGGGCTGCATGGGTCTGCAGGACGTGTTCTTCCGCAAGCGCCTGCCGTTCGACAGCGCCGAAGCCCGCGCGCTGTCGAAGAAGATCGCCGAGACCATCTACTTCCACGCGCTGGAAACCTCGGTGGAACTGGCCCAGGAACGCGGCAAGCATCCGTCCTTCGCCGACACCCGTGCGGCCAGCGGCGAGCTGCAGTTCGATGCCTGGAACGTGGTGCCCGAAGATGCCGAGCGTTGGGACGCCCTGCGTGAGCGCATCAAGGAACACGGCCTGCGCAACTCGCTGATGATCGCCATCGCCCCGACCGCGACCATCGCCTCGATTGCCGGCTGCTACGAGTGCGTGGAGCCGCAGGTGTCCAACCTGTTCAAGCGCGAAACCCTGTCCGGTGACTTCCTGCAGGTCAACCGCTACCTGGTGAACGAGCTGAAGAAGCTGGGCCACTGGACCCCGGAGATGCGCGACGCGATCAAGCTGGCCGAAGGCTCGATCCAGGGCATTGCGCAGATTCCGGAAACGCTGCGCCACGTCTACCGCACCGCATGGGAACTGCCGATGCGCTCGCTGATCGACATGGCCGCCGAGCGTGGCGCCTTCATCGACCAGTCGGCCTCGCTCAACCTGTTCATGGAAAGCCCGAACATCGGCGCGATGTCCTCCATGTACATGTACGCCTGGAAGCAGGGCATCAAGACCACCTACTACCTGCGTTCGCGCCCGGCCACCAAGATCGCCAAGACCACGGTCAGCCACACCGCAAGCGCCGGCCCGGAGAAGGTGTTCAGCCCGGAAGAGGCGATTGCCTGCTCGCTGGAAAACCCGGAAGCCTGCGAAGCCTGCCAGTAATACACCGCGCGGTGGATCAACGCGCGGTGGGTGCCGACCGTTGGTCGGCACTGCTGCTCCACTACGGAAACACCAAGGTAGCGCCGGGCCACGCCCGGCGTTTTGACCCGAGAAGACAAGGAAACACCCATGGCTGACAAGCCCAAGCAGATGCTGCTCGATCCCGGTTTTGAACTGACCCTGCGCCCGATGCGCTACCCGCAGTTCTATGACATGTACCGGAACGCGATCAAGAACACTTGGACGGTGGAAGAGATCAACTTCCAGATCGACATCAGCGACCTGCACAGCAAGATGTCGCCGGGCGAGCGCCACCTGATTCACCGCCTGGTCGCGTTCTTCGCCACCGGCGATTCGATCGTGTCCAACAACCTGGTGCTGAACCTGTACCAGCACTTGAACGCGCCCGAAGCGCGCATGTACCTGTCGCGCCAGCTGTACGAAGAAGCGCTGCACGTGCAGTTCTACCTGACCCTGCTCGACAACTACCTGCCGGACCCGGACGAGCGCGTCAAAGCCTTCGCCGCGGTGGAGAACATCGACTCGATCAAGAAGAAGGCCGATTTCTGCTTCAAGTGGATCGACTCGATCCAGGATCTGAAGCGCATCGAGACCCGTGAAGAGCGTCGCCAGTTCCTGCTCAACCAGATCTGCTTTGCCGCGTGCATCGAAGGCCTGTTCTTCTTCGCCGCGTTCGCCTACGTGTACTACTTCCGTTCGCGCGGCCTGCTCAATGGCCTGGCCTCGGGCACCAACTGGGTGTTCCGCGACGAAAGCGCGCACATGGACTTCGCCTTCGAGTGCGTGGACGTGATCCGCGAGGAAGAGCCGGACCTGTTCGACGACAAGATGAAGCAGGATGTCTATGACATGCTGGCCGAGGCCATCGAGTGCGAAGTGCAGTTCGCCGAGGACGTGCTGTCCGGTGGCGTGGCGGGCATCTCCACCCGTGACATGCGCCAGTACCTGCAGCACTGCGCCGACAACCATTTCCATCGCCTGGGCATGGAGCGCAAGTACAACGTGCGCAACCCGCTGAGCTTCATGGAACTGCAGGACGTGCAGGAACTGACCAACTTCTTCGAACGCCGCGCTTCGGCCTACCAGGTCGGCGTGCAGGGCGAAGTCGCCTTCGACATGAACTTCTGATCGAAGCGGTCAGGTCTGTCGCAACGGAAAACCCCGGCCAACGCCGGGGTTTTTTGTTGCCGCACGTGGACTCGCTGTAGAGCGGAGCCCATGCTCGGCTGACGCGCCCGCAATGACGCAATCCACATCAACGGTCGATCACGACCCAACGCGTCGGCCCTGCCCGCATTCCGCACGCCTGTCGCGTAAGCCTCTGGAATCACGTGGATTCCGCTGCACATCATGGCGTGCTGCTGGCGCACCAGCCGCCGGGACTGCAATCCCGCAGAAGAATCACTGTTAGGCTCGCCAAGCGTCGCCAGCATTGTCCGGTGGCGATTGGTGGACCGTCGCACGCCTATGGCGGCGATGCGTTGGAGGGCGAACGCCCACCGGTTTTTCAGTGGTTTTTCCGGGATTGCAGCCACGCATCGTCCGCCACCCTCAACGGTGGCCTGATCCGTAATGGAGGAACCACCATGAGCCCCGATCCGACGAACGCGCACGAACTCAACCACCTGCTGCTGCGCCTGCGCCGCCTGATGCAGGGCATCGAAGGCACTGCGTTGATGCTGTGCGATCACCATCTTGCCCAGGCCAATGGCAGCGCGTCTGCGCTGCAGGGCAAGCAACTGGTCGATGCCACGCACGCCATGCAGTGCCTGGCCATCAATGGCCGCCGTTGCGCGGAATCGATGGAGCGGCTGGTTGCCGGACCGACCGTGCACTGAAGGTAGCGCCGGGCCACGCCCGGCGAGCGCGCAGCGCGGGAGGTTCTCGTAGTGCGGCAGGCAGTGCGCCGGGCGCGGCCCGGCGTTACCGCCGGCCATTCACCGCCATGCGCACCGCCAACCCGGCAGACGGCTTCGGTATACCGAGCCGACCTGCAACATCGGCGATTGAGTGCCCACGGCCAGTGACCGGTTCGACTCCGACGTCGTGCTAGATTCGCGAAAGTGGGACTCCCGCGAGAGGTACTTTCATGAATGCATCGGTCGAGAAATGCGCTTCTTCATCAAAAGGTGGACTTCGGCGCCGCCCCTGGGTAGCAGGGTATCGCTGCCTCACAATCACTATTGCAGCGTTGCTACTGTCAGCGTGTTCGAGCGGTGCACGCCCAACCCCCTCGCATCATTTGAATCAAAGACAGCCCGTCAAATCAGGGAGTGAAACTGGTATGGAGCGTGAAATTGGTATGGAGCGATTCAAGAACGATATCGAGCGTTTGACTAGCGTGCGTTTTGATGATGTCGACGCATTGAATGAACAACTTCACACGCATCTGGGAGAGCCGACTCGACAGCGTTTGAGGAGCGAGCGGATCGCAGAACGCGGAATGCTGGGCGACCTTGAGATCCGGAACATCACTCTCAGAAGTGCTCTCGACGATCCTGCGCATGCGAAGCTGGCGTTTGATGTCGTGCCACCCAGCATCGCGCTCGAGGAAATCATCTGGGAGGACTCCACCATAGAGCCACCTCACCCCGATGCGCCTGACTCCCGCCCTTACTGGACCGCCCGGGTGAACGGTGTTGAGGTCGTGCTCGGGCTCGCCTTGGACAACGTCACACTGACCCGGGTAGTGATCAGTCAGTGACCCCTGTCATTGCGAAGGAGCCGCAGCATGGAGCGTACTGAAGAAATTGGATTGCCACAGTCGCAGGAGGGAGGGCGCCCAGGAGCAGCACGTCGTCCGGCCTCGCCATTGGCCGACCCCTCGTTGGCGCCGCTTCTGGCGAAATCCCCAACACTGCGAGCGGGTCTCGCGCAGGCCCAACGCGACGATCTGGATATTGTCTGGGGGCAAGCCGGTATGGGAACCTATATTGCTCCCCGTGAGAAGATCGTCATTGACGGGAACGCAATCGGGCAAGGCTCCAGAATCGCACGTTCTCTTTCTCACGAAGTTGGGCACCATCTCTTCACCGAACCATCAGATCCGACGACTAAGCAATCCTATGTAAACAGCAAGTTGCGAGGAGAAGCAGCTGCGACTCTCAGCAATGTCCAGGTCCAGCGCGAAATTGTCGCCGCTGGCGGTCCGGATATTGGCGTTTCCGGCACAGGTAACCGGCCACAACAATATGGAGCCATTGCGGCGGAACTCCAGGCCGGAAGGATCAACCGTAGCCAAGCACTGGATCAGATCGCTGGGTGTTCAAGACAGAGGCTCCGTCTGTTGGCCCTCATGCGAACTACGAGCTTTACTACGGCGCACACTATGACCAGCACATAGCGCCCTCGCAGCGGCAGCGACGGCGCAGGCCAGAGCCAGAACTTGACGCCGAGCGCACCGCAGTTGCGGACAGAGTTGGCACTCCCGCCGACGACTCACCGTCGCTACATCGAGTGCCTTCTTCAACAGCTGCACTTTGTGATGCAGACCTTTCTCTTTATATGCAGCTAAGGGCTGGTGTGGAACGCCTGGACGCCGAGCATGGGAAGCCGTGGGACGAGTCGAGCCAGCGGATGACCGCAAGCCTGCTGGTACTGGCGAAGGAGCAGGGGCTTTCGCGGGTTGACCATGTTGTGTTGAACAACCCGACAGAAAGCCTGGCTCGGGGTGAGAGGGTCTTCATAGTGGAGGGAGCAATGGATGATCCAGCCCATCGCCGAGGACACATGAATACGATGGATGCGCTTCGTGCGCCTGAAGCGGAGTCGCTTCATCGTGCTGATGCATTGAGTCAATCGCAAGCAGCGAGCCTTGAACAACAGCCCGCACAGCTTGTCCATACGCAGGACGGCCCATCGATCTTGAGATAGGAGTATCGCTGCAGCATCGGAAGAGTCATCACCGCCGGCCATCCACCGCCATGCGCACCGCCAGCCCGGCCAGCACCGTGCCCATCAACCAGCGCTGCACCATCTGCCAGGTCGGCCGCGTGGCAAGGAAGCCGGCGATGCTGCCGGCCATCAACGCGATGATGCCGTTCACGGTCACACTCACCGCGATCTGGGTGGACCCCAGCACCACCGACTGCAGCAGCACGCTGCCTTCGCTGTCCGGGTGCAGGAACTGCGGCAGCAGCGACAGGTACATCACCGCCACCTTGGGGTTCAGAACGTTGGTCAAAAAGCCCATCGCGAACAGCTTGCGCGGGCCGTCCACCGGCAGCTCGCGCACCGCGAACGGCGAGCGGCCGCCGGGTTTCAGTGCCTGCCAGGCCAGGTACAGCAGATACAGGGCGCCACCGATGCGCAGTGCGTCGTAGGCAAATGGCACGGTCATCAGCAGGGCGGTGATGCCCAGCGCCGCGCACAGCATGTAGAACACAAAGCCCAGCGCCACCCCACCCAGCGAGATCAGCCCGGCCACCGGCCCCTGGCAGATCGAGCGCGAGATCACGTAGATCATGTTCGGCCCGGGCGTGAGCACCATGGCCAGCGACACCAGGGCGAAGGCCAGCAGATCGGAAGTGGCGGGCATGGCGAATGGTCCTGGAGGGCTGAGCGATTGTAGCGCTGTGCCTTCACCGCCCTGCCGTAAAATCATCGCCACCCCACCCCCGAAGCATCGTCATGACCCCGATCCCAGAGACCGTGCCGCCCATCGAAGTGCGCATGGCCGAAATCGTCTTCCCCAACCACACCAACCACATGGGCACGTTGTTCGGTGGCCAGGCACTGGCGTGGATGGACAAGGCCGCGTTCCTGGCGGCGGCCCGTTACTCGCGCCGCACCGTGGTGACCGCGCGCAGCGACCAGGTCGACTTCAAATTGCCGATCCGCATCGGCCAGATGGTGGAAACCATCGGCCGCATCGTCGAGGTGGGCCGCAGTTCGATGAAGGTCGAGGTCGAGCTGATCGCCGAGGACCTGCACAGCGGCGAGCGCAAGCTGTGCACCCGCGGCCACTTCGTGATGATCGCGCTGGGCGAGGATGGCCAGCCGACCGCGGTGCCGCGCCTGCCCGATGCGGCCCCGGCCGCCTGACCTGCTGCTTGTGGGGGCATCCACGCGCCCCCATCTGGCACCCATGACACTGCCGCTGACCGACTTCATCGACCGCGCCCAGCGCCTGTTCGTGCTGACCGGCGCCGGTTGCAGTACCGCCTCGGGCATCCCCGACTACCGTGACAGCGACGGCCAGTGGAAACGCACGCCGCCGGTGACCTACCAGGCCTTCATGGGTGAGGCGGCCACCCGCCAGCGCTACTGGGCACGCAGCCTGCTGGGCTGGCCGCGCTTCGGCCATGCCCGGCCCAATGGCACCCACCAGGCGCTGGCCGCGCTGGAAGGCCGCGGCAAGCTGCAGGTGCTGCTGACCCAGAACGTGGACGGTCTGCACCAGCGCGCGGGCAGCCACAACGTGATCGATCTGCATGGGCGGCTGGACCGGGTGCGCTGCATGGGCTGCGAGGCGCGCGGCGGGCGCGAAGCCTTCCAGCAGCGGTTGCTGGAGGCCAACCCCGGCTGGGAAACGCTGCAGGCCGGCATCGCGCCCGACGGCGATGCCGACCTGGAAACCGACTTTTCCGCGTTCACGGTGCCGGACTGCCCGCAGTGCGGTGGCCTGCTGAAGCCGGATGTGGTGTTCTTCGGCGAAAACGTGCCGCGCGAGCGCGTTGCGGCGGTGCACGAGCACCTGCAGCGCGCGGATGCCGTGCTGGTGGTGGGATCTTCGCTGATGGTCTATTCCGGTTTCCGCTTCGTGCAGGCTGCTGCCAGGGCGGGCCTGCCGGTGGCGGCGCTGAACCGCGGCCGCACCCGCGCCGATGACCTGCTGCAGTTCAAGGATGAGCGCGACTGCGCCGAGGCGCTGGCCGGGGTCGTGGGCCGGTAGCGCCGGGCCATGCCCGGCGAGCGCGCAGCGCGGTCGCACGAAACAGCGATCCATCCACGCGGTTGCTATGTCGGCCGCACAGCGGTGCAATACGTACCCCCTTTGGTACACCTCCCCCTGCCGTGAGCCAGCTGTTTTCGCCGATGTCCTTCGGCCCCCTGAACCTGTCCAACCGCATCGTCATCGCGCCGATGTGCCAGTACTCCGCCGAAGACGGCTGCGCCAGCGACTGGCATGCCATGCACCTGGGCAACCTGGCGCAGTCCGGCGCCGGACTGCTGATCCTGGAAGCCACTGCCGTCGAGCCGCGCGGCCGCATCAGCTGGGCCGATCTGGGCCTGTGGGACGACACCACCGAAGCCGCATTGGCGCAGGTGCTGGCCAGCGTGCGCCGCTGGTCGTCGATGCCGATCGGCGTGCAGCTGGGTCATGCCGGCCGCAAGGCCTCGGTCAACCGTCCGTGGGATGGCGGCGGCCAGTTGCCGGCCGACGATGCACGTGGCTGGGCCACGGTCGCGCCGTCGCCGTTGCCGTTCCATGCGACCGACCCGGCACCGCAGGCGCTGGACGAGGAAGCTATCGCCGGAATCGTTGCCGCCTTCGCCGCCAGCGCGGTGCGCGCCGAGCGCCTGGGCCTGGAGCTGATCGAGATCCACGCCGCGCACGGTTATCTGCTGCACCAGTTCCTGTCGCCGCTGAGCAACCGTCGCAGCGATGGCTACGGCGGCTCGCTGCCGAACCGCCTGCGCCTGCTGGTGGAAGTGTTCGACGCGGTGCGTGCGGCGGTGTCGGACAAAGTCGCGGTGGGTGTGCGCATCTCCGCCAGTGATTGGGTGGACGGTGGTTGGGACATCGTGCAGAGCGAGGCGCTGGCGCAGGTGCTGGATGCGCGCGGCTGCAACTTCCTGCATGTCTCCAGCGGTGGCCTGCATGAGCGTCAGAAGATCAGCGTCGGCCCCGGTTACCAGGTGCCGTTCGCTGCTGCCATCAAGGCCAAGAAAGTGCGCATGCCGGTGATCGCGGTGGGCATGATCACCGAGCCGGAGCAGGCCGAATCGATCCTGCGCCACAACCAGGCCGACGCGATCGCGCTGGCCCGCGGCATCCTGTACGACCCGCGCTGGCCGTGGCATGCCGCTGCCGCGCTGGGCGACAGCGTGGTGCCGTCGCCGCAGTACCTGCGCTGCGAACCGCGCGATGCGCGCGGTGTGTTCAGCGCCCGCTGAGGGCTACACCTGCCAGGCCGGGGCGATACCGGCCTGCAGGTGCTCGAACAGCGCGCGGATCTTGGCGGTGAAGTCGCGGCGGTCGCTGACGCAGAAGTAGACGTCCATCGGCACCGGTTGCCAGTGGCTTGCCGGCCCGAACACCGCCTGCAGGCGCCCGTCGCGCAGGTAGGGCTCGGCTACGAACGCGGCCAACCGGGTAATGCCGGCACCGGCCGCGGCCAGTTCGGCCAGGGCGTCGATGTCATCGCAGACCATGCTCGGCGGCAGCGCGGCATCCACGCGCTGGCCCTCCTTCAGCAGGCCCCAGCGCAGCGGTCGTCCATCGGTGGGGAAGCGGTGCAGCAGGCCCAGATGCTGGGCCAGTTCGGCAGGTTCCTGCGGCGTGCCACGCGCCTTCAGATATCCGGGCGATGCACAGAACACGAAGGGAATGCGTGCCAGTGGGCGTGCCACCAGCCCATCTTCCAGCTGCGCGCCGATGCGGATGCTGGCATCCACCGTTTCCGGGCCGTGCTGCACCGCGCGGTCGGTCAGGCGCAGTTCCAGCTGCAGTTGCGGGTAGCGCTGCTGCAGCGACGGCAGCAACGGTGCCAGGACGTGGCGGCCGAATGCGCTGCTGCTGGCGATACGCAGCGGCCCGGCCGGTTCGATATCGCCGGCGGTGACCATGGCCTGCGCGCGTGTCAGGTCGGCTTCAATGTGGCGTACCTGCGCCAGGTACAGCGCGCCGGCCTCGCTCAGCGCCAGCTGGCGCGTGCTTCGGTTCAGCAGACGTACGCCCAGATGCGCTTCCAGCCGGTTGATGTTCTGGCCGACGGCGGTGGCACTGATGCCCAGATTGCGGGCCGCAGCGGCAATGCTGCCGGTTTCTGCGGTGCGGGTGAAGCTGCGGATGAGCTGCAACAGGTTCATGACCACCCAGCTTGCCATGCAGGAGGCCAAGTATGGCTTGGGTCTGTCCCAACCGGTTCGGTTGCATCGGTGACCATCGTCCACGCGGCCAGGGGGCTGCCCTACACTCAGCCGATGCGCCCTGATTCCATCCTCACCCTGTCCTGCCCCGACCGCACCGGCATCGTCTACCGGGTGTCCGGCCTGCTGTTCGACCACGGCTGCAACATTCTCGATGCCCAGCAGTTCGGTGATGAGGAAAGCGGTCGGTTCTTCCTGCGCGTGCACTTCGACCGCGATGCCGGCCTGCCGCTGGACACGGTGCATACCGCCATGGCCGCACTGGCTGCCGACTTCGGCATGGACTGGCAGCTGCACGATGGTCGCCGCCGGCCGCGCCTGCTGGTGCTGGTCAGCAAGCAGGGGCACTGCCTGAACGACCTGCTGTTCCGCGCCCACAGCGGCCAGCTGAAGGTCGATATCGCCGCCGTAGCGTCCAACCACGCTGACTTCGCGCCGCTGGCGACGTCCTACCAGGTGCCGTTCCACCACCTGCCGGTGAACGCGGAAACGCGCGCGCTGCAGGAGCAGCAGATCATCGATCTGGTCGAGCGCGAACGCATCGATCTGGTGGTGCTGGCGCGTTACATGCAGATCCTGTCGCCCACGCTGTGCCGCGCGCTGGCGGGCAGGGCGATCAACATCCACCACAGCTTCCTGCCCAGCTTCAAGGGCGCGCAGCCGTACCACCAGGCGCACGCGCGCGGGGTCAAGATCATCGGTGCCACCGCGCACTACGTTACCGAAGACCTGGACGAAGGCCCCATCATCGAGCAGGACGTGGCCCGCGTGGACCACGCGATGGGCCCGCGCGAACTGGTGCGGTTGGGCAGCGATACCGAATCGCAGGTGCTGGCGCGGGCGGTGCGCCGGCATGTGGAGCACCGGATACTGCTCAACGGTCACCGCACGGTGGTGTTCAGGTAACGCGGGCGGTGCCGGAAATGGAACAGGGCATTTGCCCAGCACGCGCATGCTGCTGATCCGATGGCCTGGGGCAGGTCGAGCGCACGCCATCAATATGTTCCATAAGCCCTTTGGGAATGGATGACCACATCGGATCCAGCACAAAATCCACCCCTTCACGCCGGGCGAGCTTCGCGGCCGGCACGAAGTCAGCATCGCCAGCCATCAGAATGATCTGACGCACCTGGCGCTTGAGCGCAAGTGATGAAATGTCGATGCCGATGCGCATATCTACGCCTTTCTGTCGCACATTCGGTTGCAGCTCATCGGCTTGAAGATCGCCGAACGTTCGCTTGCCCTTGAGCAGGTCGTCGAAGGTTCGGGATCCGGTCGTCCACGAGCTGAAATCGGTGAGGTGGCCAAGACGCAGGGCCACCTTGCGCTTCTGCTTCAGTGCCTCGTGAAGGCTGGATCTGAACAGTGCTTCGTCGGATCGCGAATAGTCGATGCACAGGCCGGAAATCGGGTTGTGCATTTTTTTGCGCAGCGGCGGGCAGTCGTAGAAGAAAATGCGGTAGAGGTCCCGTCGCTCGCCATTTGAATGCTTGAGATGCGCGATGGCCCATCGGTGGGCAACTTCTGCGGCGCGTTGAGCGTTGTGGGCGTTGTGGGGCTCGATGCGGCGAAAGCGCTTGATGAAGTAGCCGCCATCAATGAGAACTGCCGTTGGCATGCCTTGCCCTCCTGGCTTCATCCAATGAAAAGCCCTCGGTTCGGCCGTCCCGCGATCTGTTGGGGGGTGTACTTGGAGGGCTGGATGGCTTCGATTCTGCAGGGTGCGAATCAGGCACACAAGCGGCAGAGGCGACACGCCGACTACAGAATCGCGATCTTCGCCTTCGCCAGTGCCTCGCGCACCATTCCGTCGTTGGCTTCGGTCACCGGGCGGGTCAGTTCCCACAGGAACGTCACCCGGAAGCCGGATTTCACCGCGTCCTGTGCGCTCCACAGCACGCAGTAGTCGCGCGCCAGGCCGCAGACATGTACTTCACGGATGCCGCGTTCGTGCAGCCAACCGGCCAGGCCGGTCGCCGGACGGGTGCCATCGGGGCCATGGTTTTCGCGGAACGCGCTGTACGAATCCACCTGCTGGCGGGTGCCCTTGCGCAGGATCAGGTCGGCCACGGTCCAGTCCACGCCCGGGTGCAGCATGGCACCGTCGCTGCCCTGTACGCAGTGGTCCGGCCACAGGGTCTGTGGCTGTGCGTGCAGCAGGATCGCTTCAAACGGCAGGTGGCCGGGATGCTGGCTGGCGAACGACGCATGGTCGGCCGGATGCCAGTCCTGGGTGGCCACCACCGTGCGGTAACGGCGTTGCGCCAGCAGGGCGGCGATCGGCTCCACCAGCGCGTCGCCCTGTTCGCAGGCCAGCGCGCCACCGGGCATGAAATCCGGCTGCAGGTCGATCACCAGCAGGGCGACATCGGCGGGCAGAGGGGTCATGGCAGGTCCAACACAACGGAGGGGGCGACCAGCGTGGCGGCCCCCTGCGCGGACGTCAATCGCTGCTGGGCGGATCGTTGTCCTGGCCGTAATACAGCAGGCCGATCTGGATGCGTGGGCGGCCGTTCTCGCGGCGGTGACGGTTGGCATCGCGCAGCGAATACACGCAGCCGCAGTACTCCTGCTGATAGAACTGCTCGCGCTTGCTGATCTCGACCATGCGGCTGGCACCACCGCCCTTGCGCCAGTTGTAGTCCCAGTACTGCAGCCCCTCGTAGTGCGATGCTGCGCGTACCCCGCAGTCATTGATCTGCGCCATGTTCTTCCAGCGCGAAATGCCCAGCGAGGAGCTGATGGTGTCGTAGCCATGTTCGTGCGCATACAGCGCGGTGCGCTCGAAACGCATGTCAAAGCACATCGTGCAGCGGATGCCGCGCTCGGGCTCGTTTTCCATGCCGCGCGCACGGCTGAACCAGTTGTCGGTGTCGTAGTCGCAGTCGATGAAGGGAATATCGTGCTGTTCGGCGAAGCGGATGTTTTCCTGCTTGCGCAGTTCGTATTCCTTCACCGGATGGATGTTGGGGTTGTAGAAGAAGATCGCGTAGTCGATCCCGGAGGCGGTGATCGCCTCCATCACTTCGCCCGAGCAGGGCGCACAGCAGGAATGCAGCAGCAGGCGCTTGCCGTTCTCGGGAAGCGACAGGGAAGGGCGTTGAAGTTCGGTCATCGTTTGGCTACCGCACGGACCGCCGGCAACGGCGGCGGCCCATGCATCGGGTTGCAGGGGAAGTGAAATCAGGCGACGCGTGCGTCTTCGTGTTCGGCGCGCAGCTCAACCGCCGCTGCCACCAACGCCTGCAGCGCGGCCCTGGTTTCCGGCCAGCCACGGGTCTTCAGGCCGCAGTCCGGGTTCACCCACAGCTGTTCCGGCTTCAGCACGGCCAGTGCCTTGCGCAGCAGGTCGACCATCTCGGCCTTGTCCGGTACGCGCGGCGAATGGATGTCATACACGCCCGGTCCAATCTCGTTGGGGTAGTTGAACTTCACGAAGGCATCCAGCAGCTCCATGCGCGATCGCGAGGTTTCGATCGAGATCACATCGGCGTCCATGGCCGCCACCGAGTGGATGATGTCGTTGAACTCGGAATAGCACATATGGGTGTGGATCTGGGTGGCATCGCGCACGCTGCTGGTGCTGATGCGGAACGATTCCACCGCCCAGTCCAGGTAGGCGCGCCACTGCGCCCGTCGCAGCGGCAGACCCTCGCGGATGGCCGGTTCGTCCACCTGGATCACGCCGATGCCAGCGGCTTCCAGATCATGCACTTCATCGCGCAGCGCCAGTGCGATCTGCCGGCAGGTGACGTCGCGCTCCTGGTCATCGCGCACGAACGACCACTGCAATACGGTCACCGGCCCGGTCAGCATGCCCTTCATCGGCTTGCTGGTAAGCGATTGTGCGTAGCTGGACCAGCGCACTGTCATCGGTTGCGGGCGGCTGACATCGCCGAAGATCACCGGCGGCTTCACGCAGCGCGAGCCATAGCTCTGCACCCAGCCGTTGCCGGTGAAGGCGAAGCCCTCCAGCTGCTCGCCGAAGTACTCGACCATGTCGTTGCGCTCGAACTCGCCATGCACCAGCACGTCCAGGCCCAGCTCTTCCTGCACGCGTACCGCATGGGCGGTCTGCTGTTCGAGGAACGCCTCGTACTCGGCCAGGCCGAGCTTGCCGGACTTGTGCTTCGCGCGCGCCTCGCGCACGTCCAGTGTCTGCGGGAACGAGCCGATGGTGGTAGTCGGCAGCAGCGGCAGCTGCAATGCGGCGTGCTGCGCGGCGCGCCGCTGCGGGTACGCACTGTGGCGCTGGGAATCGGCAGTGGTCAGCGCGGCAAGGCGCGCGGCCACGGCCGGGTTGTGCACCCGCGGCGAACGGCGGCGGCCCTCCAGCGCGGTGCGGTTGCTGGCAAGGCCGGCCTCGGCGTCGGCCTTGCCATCCAGTGCATCGGCCAGCAGGCGCAGTTCCTGCAGCTTCTGCGTGGAGAACGCCAGCCAGCCCTTCAGCTCGTCGTCCAGCTTTTTTTCCAGCGACAGGTCCACCGGGGTGTGCAGCAGCGAGCACGACGGTGCCAGCCACAGCTTGTTGGCGCCCCGGTTGACCTGGGCAAAGCGGGCCAGGATCAGGGCGTTGTCCAGATGCGTGCGCCAGATGTTGCGTCCATTGACCAGGCCGGCCGACAGCACGCGGTCGGCCGGCAACGCCTTGAGCAGTGCATCGAGCTGTTCCGGTGCGCGTACCAGGTCCACATGCAGGCCATCCACCGGCAGGCTGGCCGCCAACGCCAGGTTGTCATCCAGTGCGCCGAAATAGGTGGCCACCAGCAGCTTCGGGCGCTTGCCAGCGGACAGCACCGCGTAGGCGTTGTCATAGGCGGTGCGCGCGTCGGTACTGATGTCCTGCACCAGCAGCGGTTCGTCCAGCTGCACCCAGTCAGCGCCGGCATCGGACAGCTTGCCCAGCAGCTCGGCATACACCGGCAGCAGGGCATCCAGCAGGTCCAGCGCGTTGCTGCCATCGGTGGTCTTGGACAGCAGCAGGAAACTGACCGGCCCCAGCAGTACCGGGCGGGTATGGATGCCCAGCGCTGTGGCTTCGGCAAATTCGGCCAGCGGCTTGTCGCCGCGCAGCGCGAACACCTGGCCGGCCTGCAGTTCCGGGACCAGATAGTGGTAGTTGGTGTCGAACCACTTGGTCATTTCCAGCGCGCGCAGGTCAACGCCATCGCGCTGCAGGCCGCGCGCGGTGGCGAAGTAGGCGGCCAGCGGATCGCGCTCGGCCAGCGCACGGTAGCGCTGCGGAATGGCATCGAACAGCCAGGCGGTGTCGAGTACCTGGTCGTAGAGGCTGAAGTCGTTGCTCGGCGGTACATCGACGCCGGCCTCGATCTGCAGCTGCCAGTGCCGGGCACGCAGCCCGCTGGCGGTGGCCAGCAGGGTGGCGGCATCGTCTTGGCCGGCCCAGTGGCGTTCGAGCGCCCGCTTCAGTTCGCGCTTGGCGCCGATGCGGGGGAAACCCAGGTTGGTAACAGTGGTCATTGCAGCGTGTCCTCATTGCATATCGGCATTGAGGAACGAAGGAACTGCCCGGCGACGCGTGCCGTTGCCGGCCCACGGGCGCCTTGCCAGCGACCTTCGCCCCCGCGGGCGAACCGGATGCCGTGAAAAGGGCGCACGTGACCACACACCCCGCATGCGCAGGACGACAGTGGCCCCGGCAACCTCCCCGCGGAGATTCCAGGTCGAATCGGGGGACGGTCGTGTCCCCCGGCCGGGGCCGGTATTCGGGCTGATGGACACGGGCCGGTTGGCCCACCTAGTACCTGCCGCTTCCCAGGCGCGAGCCCAGTGCTGTTGGCAGGATTCGTTTCCATTCACCGCTGCGGGGCAGCTCCGGAATGGGCGCGCGAGGCGCCTTCACCGGATTCCCGTTTAAATCCATCCCTTCATGCGAATGAAGCGATGGATACCTTCGGCGTGCACAAGGTAGGCCGCTGTGGCCGTCCGGTCAAGGGCCCGTATCACAGTGCAGGGGTGTGGCTCGCTTCTCAGGCTGTGAGAGCGTCTCTTGCGATACTGCACATCGACAGACGGGAGGTGGCTCGTGGCGGCGAAGTACTGCGATCTGGTCATGAAGGGCGGCATCACCAGCGGCATCGTGTATCCCAATGCGGTGCTCGCGCTGGCCCGCGAGTACCGCTTCAAAAGCATCGGCGGCACCTCGGCCGGTGCCATTGCCGCGGCGGTGGCGGCGGCAGCGGCCTATGGCGACCGTCGCCAGCAGGCCGGCGAGGCGCTGGCCGGCGATGCCGGTTATGGCGGGCTGTCGGCGGTATCGGCGCAGCTGTCGCAGCGTGGCTTCATCTACCGGCTGTTCCAGCCGGCACGTGGCGCACGGGCGGCCTATCGACTGCTGGTGGTGCTGACCGGCAATGCCGGCTGGCCGCGCAAGTTGCTGTGCCTGGCCATTGCGGTGTTCGAGATCGCGCCGCTGGAGGTGCTGGTGTCGCTGGCATTGCTGCTGGGGCTGGGCTGGTGGGGCGGTGGCTGGAGCGGGGTCGCAGCAACGCTGCTGCCGTCGCTGCTGTGCGCCTACGGCGCCGGCGTGGCCGGTGCCGCGCTGCGGGTAGCGCGGGTGGCGCGCCGCAATCTGCTGGGCCTGTGCAGCGGCCTGGGCGGCGACCCGGAAAAGCCCGCGCTCACCGAATGGTTGCATGACAGCCTGCAGCGGCTGGCCGGCAAGTCGCTGGACGCTCCGCTCACGTTCGCCGACCTGCATGACGCGCCGCGCTATGCCGGCGAGCCGGACAGTCCGCATGCGATCACGCTGCAGATGATTACCAGCTGTGTGTCGCACAACGAACCGCGCACACTGCCGCTGGGCGGCGCGCAGTTCTGGTTCCTGCGCGAGGAGTTCGCGCAGCTGTTCCCGCCCTGCGTGGTGCAGTGGCTGGTCGACCACGCCGGCCCGCCGCGTGAGGTGGAAGGCCGCAACTACTACCATCTGCCGCAGGGACCGCAGTTGCCGGTACTGGTGGCTACCCGGATGAGCCTGAGCTTCCCGTTGCTGATCAGCGCGGTGCCGTTGCACGAACCGTCGCGGCGTGAGCGTCGTTGCGAGCCGTCTGCGGCCGCACCGGACCAGGAACACAACGTGGCAGACAGCATGGAAGGGCTGACCAGCGCGGGGCAATCGTGTGGACCGGTGATTACGGCATTCCGCATCTGCTGGTTCTCCGACGGTGGCATCAGCAGCAACTTCCCGATCCACCTGTTCGATGCGGCGATGCCGCGCTGGCCGACCTTTGCGATCAACCTGGTGTACCCGCAGCATGCCGAGGATGTGAGCCACGGTGCGGTCGGGCGCCAGGCGCTGGAGCGCGCGGTGTTCCTGCCCACCGAGAACCGCCATGGCTGGCAGCGCCACTACCAGTCCATCGCCACGCCGCTGGCGGCGGGCGAGCTGGGCCGCTTCCTGTTCGCGGTGGTAGCGACCATGCAGAACTGGCGTGACCTGCTGCAGGCACGCGCGCCCGGCTACCGCGACCGCATCGTGCACGTCAGCCTGCAGGGCGACGAGGGCGGCATGAACCTGGACATGCCGCAGGAAGTGCTGACCCGCATCGCTGACAAGGGCAGCCTGGCCGGTGCCCGCTTCTGTTCGTTCTCGTTCGAGAACCACTACTGGATACGCTGGCGGAACCTGGCCTCGGCCTACCAGCGCTACACGCTGGAGGTATCGCGTACCGATGATCCGGCACAGCAGGTGCTGGCCTATCGCGCGGCCTATTCGATGGTGGCGACCGGTGAACCACCGCCGCCGTCTTACAAGCTGGGCTCGGAAGACAAGCGATTGGCCTCGCAGCAGTTGTGGGGGCTGATGGTGGAACAGGGCCGCAGCTGGGATGACCTTGGCCCCGACCTGACCGATGGTGCGCCGCGGCCGCTGCCGCAGATGAAGGTGACGCCGATCTATTGATCGCCGGCCAGCGCCGCGCTCGCCGGGCATGGCCCGGCGCTACCGCCGGCTACCGCCGGCTACCGCCGGCTACCGCCACGGCTCCACCACTGCATCACCCCGCAGTGGCGCATATAGAGGCAGCGTCAGCTCCTGCTTCACCCAGCCCGGATTGAGTGCACGCAACCCCGCCAGATACTCCCGCGCCAACGCTGTATCGCCCTGCCGCATCGCCAGGCGCGCGGCACGCGCCCAGGTGCGGTCCCAGCCGTGCGCCAGCGACAACGAAGTCGCCAGCGCTGCGCGCGCGCCTGCCACATCGCCCTTCTCCCAACGCTGTTCGGCGCGGATGATCGCCTCATTGGACAGGCGCATGTCGTGCAGCTCGCGCAGCCTTGCCACCGCATGTGGATCGGCGTCCACGCGCAGGTCGGTGTCCTGCCAGTCGCCTCCGGGCGTGCGTACCAGCAGCGCCGCCGACCATTGCCCGCTACGCTGACCGCCTGCGGCCTGCCCTGCCTCCAGCGCAGCCAGCAGGCGGGCGGCCAATGCACCCTGCGAGGCAGCGAAGGTGCGCTGCATCGCGGCCAGCACCTCCGGCCCAGCCAGGCCATTGCCCTGCACGCTCGACATACCCTCACCGTGTGCACCGGCCCATCCCGCCTGCTGCGCGGAGGCTCCGGTGTACTGCGCATTGCCGCCGCGTGCGCTGACCACCCCTGCCTGGCGCTCGGCGATGGTGGTGCCATCAAAGTCACCGTCTTCGTCCAGCAGCTGCTTGAGCACCTGTGCAGGCGTGCGTCCCTTGGCCAGCAGCGCCAGGCCTTTCGTGCCGTAGGTGGGGTTGGTCTCGAACTGGCTGGCGACCGCGCCCACCTTCGCCTGCGCCCACGGCACACCGACGCCACCCACGGCCAGGTTGTGAGTGGCCACGGCAACACCGCAGTCGCCGGTCTCGTTGCACGCGGCGATGGAGAAGGTCGCCCACGCGGGCGTCGCGACGGCAGCAAGCAACAGGGCCAGACAGGGGCGCAGCAGGGACATGGCCATCTCCAGGGCAGGCATTGCAATGAGATGCAGCCTGCGCACGAAAGGTTTAGTAGATCCACGCCATGCGTGGATGAACGCTCATCGGAATCGAATATTCCGACGATTGAACCAGGAGCAGCCGAGCACGGGCTCGGTTCTACAACAGGCCGCGCAGCCCTGCCGAAACTCCACCCCTACCGCCCCGGCAACTGCGCGAACGCGCGCTGCATGCAGTCTTCGCGTGGGCACACCCGGCAACCGGGCCCGATCGACACCGAATTGCCCGGGCTCTGCACATCCAGGCCCAGCGAATACACCAAGCGCTCGGCGTGCTGCAGGTCGCAGCCCAAGGCCACCGCGAAGGTCTTGCGCGGTTGGCCGTGGCCCACCGGACCGCTGCTGACCTGCCGCGCCAGCCAGAAATGGCGGCGGCCATCGGGCATGCGCGCGGTCTGGGTGAGGATGCGGCCGGGCTGGTTGAAGGCCTCGTAGACGATCCACAGCGGGCACGAGCCGCCGACCTGCGAGAAGTGGAAATCGGTGGCCGAGTGGCGCTTGGACACGTTGCCGGCGCGGTCCACGCGGATGAAGAAGAACGGCAGCCCCGGCGCGCTGCGGCGCGCCAGCGTGCTCAGCCGATGGCAGACCGCCTCGAAGCCGACGCCGAACTGGTGCGCCAGCAGCTCGATGTCGTAGCTGCTGGACTCGGCCGCGCGCAGGAAGCGCAGGTACGGCATCACCAGCGCGCCTGCAAAGTAGTTCGACATGCCGATGCGCGCCTGCGCGATGCGCGCGTCATCGTGGAAGCCTGCACGCGCGATGACCGCATCGATCTGCGGCAGGTAACCGCGCAACGCCAGCTCGGCGGCCATCTGGAAGGCCTGCTGGCCGGTTTCCAGATAGTCGGGCAACCACAGCGTGCGGCTGCCTGCGTCGTACTGGCGCTTCTCGCGCCCGGCCTGCAGCGCGGCCACCTGCACCATCACGCCATGGCGGTCGGCCAGCAGCTGGCGCAGGCGCGGCGCCACATGCCCCGGCGACAGCCCCCACTCGGCGAACAGCTGTTCGGCCAGCTCGTCCAGTTCGGGAATGTGGTTGTGCATGCGGTTGAAGAACTCGCGTACCTGGTCGCCGGCCGGCAGGGTGCTGCCGGCGCCGGGTTCGCCGAGCTGGAATTCCAGCGCGGCCGCGTGCTCGCGCAGGGCCAGGTGGCGGCGATGCAGATCCAGCAGCGCGCGGCTGACCTGCGGCAGGTTGCCGGCCAGCGCGCGCAGTTCGGTGGCGCTCACCTCCGCCAAGCCCAGGTCGCGCAGCGTCTCGCCCAGCGCTTCCTGCAGTGCCGCGGGCTCATCGTCGTCGAACAGGGAGGAAACATCGCCGAGTATCTGGCCCAGCTTCTTCTGCACGGCCGGGGTCAGTGGGCGCTTGTTGCGCTCGATCTGGTTCAGGTAGCTGGCCGACAGACCGAGCGCCTGTGCCAAGGCCGCTTGGCTGTAACCGCGCTGCTCGCGCAGCCGCAGCAGGCGCAGACCAAGTTGCCGCTGGGGAGCTGAATAATTCACAGAATTAACAGGAATCGTCTGGCGTGTTGGCCAGATTAAGCGGATTCAGCCCGGAAATCGAGGCGCGCGCTGTGAATAATGCCAAGCATCTTTCGCACCCCGTGGGAATGTCGTCATGTCTGTTGCAGCGCCCCGTATCCGCATGCTGATCGATGGCCAGTTCGTTGAATCGGCCACCTCCCACTGGCAGGACGTGATCAATCCGGCCACCCAGGACGTGCTGGCCCAGGTGCCGTTCGCCACCACCGGCGAAGTGGACGCTGCCGTGGCCGCCGCCAAGGAAGCCTTCAAGACCTGGCGCAAGACCCCGATCGGCACCCGTGCGCGCATCTTCCTGAAGTACCAGCAGTTGATCCGCGAGAACATGAGCGAGCTGGCGCACATCCTCACCGCCGAACAGGGCAAGACCCTGCCCGACGCCGAAGGCGATGTGTTCCGTGGCCTGGAAGTGGTCGAGCACGCCGCCGCCATCGGCAACCTGCAGCTGGGCGAAGTGGCCAACAACGTGGCCAACGGCGTGGACACCTATTCGATCATGCAGCCGCTGGGTGTGTGCGCGGGCATCACCCCGTTCAACTTCCCGGCGATGATCCCGCTGTGGATGTTCCCGATGGCGATTGCAACGGGCAACACCTTCATCCTCAAGCCGTCCGAGCAGGACCCGATGGTGACCATGCGCCTGGTCGAGCTTGCGCTGGAAGCAGGCATTCCCAAGGGTGTGCTGAACGTCGTGCACGGTGGCGAGGAAGTGGTCAACGCGATCTGCGACCACCCGGACATCAAGGCGGTTTCGTTCGTGGGTTCGACCCGTGTCGGCACCCACGTCTACAACCGCGCCTCGCTGGCCGGCAAGCGCGTGCAGTGCATGATGGGCGCCAAGAACCACGCCGTGGTGCTGCCGGACGCCAACAAGGAACAGACCCTCAACGCAATGGTTGGTGCCGCCTTCGGTGCCGCTGGCCAGCGCTGCATGGCGGCCTCCACGCTGGTGCTGGTTGGTGAAGCGCGCGGCTGGGTGCAGGATCTGGTGGCCAAGGCAAAGACGCTGAAGGTCAGCGCTGGCACCGTGGCCGGCACTGACGTTGGCCCGGTCATTTCCTGCAGTGCCCGCGAGCGCGTGGAAGGCCTGATCGCTTCGGGTGTGGAGCAGGGCGCCAAGCTGGTGCTGGATGGCCGCACGCCGCAGGTCGATGGTTTCGAGAAGGGCAACTTCGTCGGCCCGACCATCTTTGCCGGTGTCACCACCGACATGCGCATCTACCAGGAAGAAATCTTCGGGCCGGTGCTGGTCATCCTCGAAGCAGAAACGCTGGATGAGGCCATCGCCATGGTCAACAGCAACCCGAACGGCAACGGCACCGCGCTGTTCACCCAGTCGGGCGCCGCTGCACGCCGTTTCCAGGAAGACATCGATGTCGGCCAGGTCGGCATCAACGTGCCGATTCCGGTGCCGGTGCCGCTGTTCTCGTTCACCGGTTCGCGCGCGTCCAAGCTGGGCGACCTCGGCCCGTACGGCAAGCAGGTGGTGCTGTTCTACACCCAGACCAAGACCGTCACCGCGCGCTGGTTCGACGATGAGACGCTGAGCCACGGCGTCAACACCACGATCAGCCTGAAGTAAGCAGGGAGCAGCCATGAGCCACTCGATGACGACGGAACAGGACGAAGCGCAGCAGGCGTACCGCGAAGCGGCGCGCGACTTCGCACAGGCCGAACTGGCGCCGCACGCCGCGCGATGGGATGCGGAGGGCATCTTTCCGCGCGAGGCGATCGCCAAGGCCGGTGAACTGGGCTTCTGCGGTCTGTACATGGACCCGGAAGTCGGCGGCAGCGGCCTGAGCCGACTGGACGCCGCCGTCGTCATCGAGGAGCTCGCCAACGTCGATCCGTCGACGGCGGCGTACATCAGCATCCACAACATGGCTTCGTGGATGGTGTCCAAGTGGGGCCAGCCGGCGCTGCGCGATGAATGGGGAACCGACCTGTCCTCGGGCAGCAAGCTGGCCTCGTACTGCCTGACTGAACCGGGTGCCGGTTCCGATGCGGCATCGCTGAAGACCACCGCCGTGCGCGATGGCGATCATTACGTGCTGAACGGTTCCAAGGCCTTCATCTCCGGCGCCGGTGCCACTGAACTGCTGGTGGTGATGGCGCGCACCGGTGGCGCCGGTGCGGGCGGTGTCAGCGCCATCGCGGTGCCGGCCGACCTGCCGGGCATCAGCTTCGGCCGCAAGGAAGAGAAGATGGGCTGGAACAGCCAGCCCACCCGTGGCATCACCTTCGAAAACGTCCGCGTGCCGGTCAGCCACCTTCTGGGAGAGGAAGGCGGCGGCTTCAAGCTGGCGATGAAGGGGCTGGACGGCGGCCGCATCAACATTGCCGCCTGCTCGCTGGGTGCCGCCCAGGGCGCGCTGGATGCCGCACGCCGCTACATGGGCGAGCGCCGTCAGTTCGGCAAGACCCTGTCCGAATTCCAGGCGCTGCAGTTCAAGCTGGCCGACATGGCCATCGATCTGGTCGCCGCGCGGCAGATGGTGCACACCGCCGCACGCAAGCTCGATGCCGGCGCCAGCGATGCCAACGTGTGGTGCGCGATGGCCAAGCGCTTCGCCACCGATGCCGGCTTCAACATCTGCAACGAAGCGCTGCAGATCCACGGCGGCTACGGCTACATCCGCGAATACCCGATCGAACGCCTGCTGCGCGATTCGCGCGTGCACCAGATCCTGGAAGGCACCAACGAGATCATGCGGGTGATCGTTGCCCGTCACCTGCTCAACACCGAAGAGGAACTGCGATGAAGGATTGGCGTACCCAGCAGCACGAAGGCCTGAAGGTCGAGGCCGATGGCCACACCGCGGTCATCACCCTGCACAACCCGCCGGCGCATACCTGGACCGTGCACAGCCTGTCGGCGCTGCGCGACCTGGTGGGCGCGCTCAATGCAGACCGTGACATCTACGCGCTGGTGATCACCGGCGATGGCGAGAAGTTCTTCTCTGCCGGCGCCGACCTCAACCAGTTCGCCTCCGGTGACAAGGCCGCTGCACGCGAGGCGGCGCGCCGTTTCGGTGAAGCCTTCGAAGCGCTGTCCGGCTTCCGCGGCGTGTCGATCGCCGCCATCAACGGCTATGCGATGGGCGGTGGCCTGGAATGTGCGTTGGCCTGCGACCTGCGCATCATTGAAGAGCACGCCCAGGTGGCGTTGCCGGAAGCGACCGTCGGCCTGCTGCCGTGCGCCGGTGGTACCCAGAACCTGCCGCGCCTGGTGGGCGAGGGCTGGGCGAAGCGCATGATCCTGCTCGGCGAGCGCATCAATGCTGAAACCGCCGTGCGGATTGGGCTTGCCGAGGAGAAGGTCGGCAAGGGCGAAGCCAAGGCACTGGCGCTGGAATGGGCGGCCAAGGCCGGCAAGCAGAGCCCGACCAGCATCGCCGCCTGCAAGACCCTGGTGCAGTCCACCCGCAGCGGCACCCATGCCTCGGCGCTGGTGGCCGAGCGCGAAGCCTTCGTCGACCTGTTCGACACCGCCGACCAGGTGGAGGGCGTGAGCGCCTTCCTGGAAAAGCGCGCCGCGCAGTGGAAGAACGCATGACCGCCGACACCGTTGCCGATGACGCACCGGTGCTGTTCGAAGAGCGCGTGGCCGGCAATGGCACGCGCATCGGCATCGCCACGCTCAACGCGCCGCGCACGCTCAATGGTTTTTCGCTGCCGATGGCGCACCTGCTGCTGCAGCAGCTGTCGACCTGGGCCGACGACGATGGCATCGCCCTGGTGGTACTGCAGGGCGCCGGTGAAAAGGCGTTCTGCGCCGGCGGTGACCTGCACAGCCTGTACCAGAGCATGCGCGCCTTCCGCGAGGGCGGCCGCAGCGACATCCGCGAGAACGACTACGCCGCCGAGTTCTTCGACGTCGAATACCGCGTCGACTACCTCATCCACACCTACGCCAAGCCGATCCTGTGCTGGGGCCACGGCATCGTGATGGGCGGTGGCATCGGCCTGATGTCCGGTGCCAGCCATCGTGTGGTCAGCGAGCGTTCCAAGCTGGCCTTCCCGGAAATCACCGTCGGCCTGTTCCCGGACGTGGGTGGCAGCTGGCTGCTGCCGCGCGTGCCGGGCAATGGTGGCCTGTTCCTGGCACTGACCGGCGCGCTGCTCAACCCGGGCGATGCGATCTACGCGGGCCTGGCAGATGTGCACGTCGCCGAAGAGCGGCGCAGCGCGGTGTTCGATGCGCTGCTGCAGGTGGCCTGGTCGGCCGATGCGGCACGCAACCACGAGCGGTTGTCGCAGCTGCTGCTGTCGTTCGCCAGCGATGCCATCACCGGCCCGCTGCTGGCCAATGCGGCGACGGTCGATGCGCTGTGCGAAGGCGATGACCTTGCCGCGATCGTTGAACGCATCGCTACCCTGCAGACCGATGACGCCTGGCTGCAGGCCGCACAGAAGACGCTTGCAGCCGGCGCCCCGGGTTCGGCACGGCTGGCCTTCGAACTGCAGCGGCGCACGGATGGCCAGGATCTGGCCAGCATCTACCGGCTGGAGTACATCACTGCCCTGCATTGCGCCGCGCACGGCGATTTCGCCGAAGGCATCCGCGCGCTGTTGATCGACAAGGATCGCACTCCTTCGTGGAATCCGCCCACCCTGGCCGATGCCAGCGCTGCGTGGGCCGATACCTTCTTCGCATCCCCCTGGGCCACAGCCGCGCATCCGCTGGCCGACCTGGGCACCCCCAACGTTGAAAGGAACCTGGCATGAGCCGCATTGCATTCATTGGGTTGGGCAACATGGGCGGCCCGATGGCCGCCAACCTGGTCAAGAACGGCCACAGCGTGCGCGTGTTCGATCTGGTACCGGCCGCAGTGCAGGCCGCCGTCGATGCCGGCGCCAGCGCCGCGGCAACGGCACGCGAAACCCTGGCCGATGCCGAAGTGGTGATCTCGATGCTGCCGGCCAGCCGCCACGTCGAAGGCGTGTACCTGGGCGATGACGGCATCCTTGCCGCGATTCCGGCCGGTGCACTGGTCATCGATTGCAGCACGATCGCGCCGGCCAGCGCGCGCAAGGTCTCTGAAGCCGCCGCCGCACGTGGCCTGCAGATGATCGACGCGCCCGTGTCCGGCGGCACCGCTGGCGCACAGGCCGGCACGCTGACCTTCATCGTCGGTGGCGAAGAAGATGCACTGGAGCGCGCGCGCCCGGTGCTGCAGGCGATGGGCAAGAACATCTTCCATGTGGGCGCCAGTGGCGCCGGCCAGGTCGCCAAGCTGTGCAACAACATGGCGCTGGGCGTGATCATGGCGGTGACCGGCGAGGCCATCGCGCTGGGCGTGGCGCACGGGCTGGACCCGAAGGTGCTGTCGCAGATGATGGCGGTCAGCACCGGCCGCAGCTGGGCCACCGAAGTGTGCAACCCGTGGCCGGGCGTGCTGGAAAATGCACCGGCCTCGCGTGGCTACAGCGGCGGCTTCGGCAGCGATCTGATGCTGAAGGACATGGGCCTGGCGGTGGAAGCGGCGATGAGTGTCGGCGCGTCGATTCCGCTGGGCGAAGTGGCGCGCAACCTGTACTCGATGAACCACCAGGCCGGCCGCGGCAAGCTGGATTTCTCCAGTGTCGTGCAGCTGATCACGAGCGAAAAGTAAGGCCTGGACATGTAGGGCCGAGCATGGACTCGGCGCTGCAGAAGCGAATGCGTCCCTGGCCATGTGCCGGGGCCCACCCGGGGTGGGATGGGCGGATGCACGGTTTCGACCGGCATCCGCTCATTTTTTTTGCCTCAGGCGACGATCAGCGTCACGTCGATGTTGCCGCGCGTGGCATTCGAGTACGGGCAGACGATGTGGGCCTTCTGCACCAGCTCTTCCACCTGCTCGCGCGGCACGCCCGGCACGTTGATGGTCAGCTCGGCTTCGATGCCGAAACCGGTCGGGATCTGGCCGATGCCGACCTTGCCGGTGACGGTGGTTTCTGCCGGCAGCGCGACCTTGGCCTGGCCGGCCACGAATTTCAGCGCGCCCAGGAAGCAGGCCGAGTAGCCAGCCGCAAACAGCTGTTCGGGGTTGGTGCCCGGACCGCCGGCGCCGCCCAGCTCACGCGGGGTCGACAGCTGGATGTCCAGCACGTTGTCGGACGAAACCGAACGGCCTTCACGGCCGCCGGTGGAGGTGGCCTGGGCGGTGTACAGAACCTTTTCGATGGACATCGTGATGCTCCTGGTCAGTGGGTGGGTGATTCGATGATGTCTACTGTGCCCGGATTCTGTGGATGATGGGTGACAACTCGTCCTGAAAATTTGACGAATCGTCCGCCCGGCCTAGATCGTCCATTCCCGGTCAGTGGTAAACATGATGGTCAGCCAGCGGTCCGGCGAGGATTCACCCAGTGCATCGCCGATCTCATCGCGCAGGTGGTCCCACTCCAGCAGTGGCCGCGGCGGATCGTCCTCGCGTACCACGAAGAACAGCTCGATCTGCTCGCCCCGGCCCACCTGCGCCACGTAACTGCGGTGCTCGACGAAGCCGTGCTTTGCAACGATGCTGCGCGCCACCGCATCCACATGCGCCTGCAGTTCCGGGGGGGTGACCAGCAGGATGCCGGCCAACGCCCGCCGTACCGTGCCCAACGGCGCAATCACCACCAGCACGCAGACGAAGGCGAGGATGGCCGGATCGATGTACGGCCCCACCCAGGCCAGCGAGGTGCCACGCACCAGCACGCCACCGAGGAACGCCACCAGATAGCAGGCCGACATGCTCGCGGCGATCACCCAGTTCTTCGCATCCAGCGCAATGAACTCCGAGCCGATGCGCCGGTTGGCACGCAGCACGAACCACGCCAGCGCACTTTCGGCCACGATCGACAGGCCGGCAAACAGGATCGCAGGCCCCAGCGCGATCTGGCGGCCACCGGACATCAGCGCATCCACGGCATTGACCAGCGCATACAGCGCCGCGCCGATCATCAACGTACCGCTCACCCCCAGCACGATCGGTTCCAGGTGCCAGAAGCCCATGGTGAAGCGCTGGTTGAGTCGCGACTGCAGCGCATCGGTCTGCGTGGACAGCGCGATCAATCGCGCGACCAGCAGCGACAACCAGGTCATCACCACGTCGATCAATCCGTAGATGCCGTCGAAGATGATCAGTGACGAGTTTGCCAGCAGGCCGAACACCACCGCCGCTGCCGCCAGCAGCAGCGAGCCGGCAATGGACAGGCGCAATACGCCCTGTTCGGTGTGTGTATCGAAGTAGCGTTCGGTAGTGGCAGGCATGCGGAATCCAGCAGGGAAAGCGCTGCGGCAGCAGCGCCACGCCATTCTATCCAGCCCACTGCACGCCACCGTGACTGCACCGGCGCAGGCCCTGGAAAAGTCACCAGACTGGTGACGGTTCAAAGATTGACGGGTGCACACCTCAAGCGTATCTTTTAAACCACGATGACATACAAGCCTCTGGCGACCGCCGGGGGCTTTTTGCGTTCATGCCGCCCGTCGGCACCGCGTCATCGTGCTTGCGGCCCTGCCAGTCCTGGTGGGGCCGTTTCTGTTTCCGCCCCGACCCTGCCCTTTTCGCGCCGTCCTTGAAGACAGCGTGCGGCGTAGCCGCGTGCGCAGGGTCGGGGCATCCACGATCCATCAACGAAGGAGGATTCGATGCCCCTGCTGACACTTGAGCAGTGCCGCATGCACTGCCGTATCGACGGCGACTACGACGACGCCATCCTGGGCGACCTGCTGGCAGCTGCGACCGACGCGGCGTCGGCCTACCTGCGGCGGGCGCTGTTTGCCGACCAGGCGGCACTGGACCTGGCGCTGGACCAGTTGCCGCAGGACATGGCGGCGGCGGTGACCGGGCACGATGCCGCGGTCGCCGCCGCCAATGCCGAGACCAACACGGCCAAGGCCAAGGCCATGCGCGACGTCGCTGATCGTCGCCTGGCCGTGGCCAGCGAACGCAGCACGCAGCTGCTGCAGGGACTGCCGGCCAACGACAGCATCCGCGCTGCGGTGCGCCTGCTGCTGGGCCACCTGTATGCGCATCGCGAGGCCGTGGTGGTTTCCACGCACGCCATCGACGTGCCGGTCGGCGTTGCCGCCATCGCGATGGAGCTGCCGTTCGGCGTCGCAGCGTTGCTTGACCCGTATCGTGCGGCGGCAACGCCATGAATGCCGGTCACTTCAATCGTCGCATCCGCATCGAGCGCCAGGATGGGCGCAACGATGCATGGGGCCAGCCGCTGGATACCTGGGTCGAGGTCACCCAGCTGTGGGCGGCCATCGCCGCCGAAACAGCCGACGGCGCAGCACGGGTGAAACTGGATAGCGGGCTGCCGGCGATGATCCGTCGGCAGCGCTTCCAGGTGCGCCTGGCGCCAGCGCAGCAAGCAGGCATCGGTGCCGGCATGCGCATCGTGCACGACGGCCACACCTTCGATATCACCGGTGTGGCGCCCGACCTTGGCACGCGACACACCGCCGTGCTGTTCACCGAACAGCTGGCTGCAACCGCCTGAGCGAGGACACTGCGATGAGTTACGAACCGAAGTTGCAGCAGCTGCTTGGCGGACTGCTGCAGGGACGCCTGTACCCGGATGTTCCACCGGACCGAGTCACCTATCCCTGCGCGGTGTACCAGCAGGTGGGTGGGCAGGCACTGTGGTTCAACGAAGGGTCCATCCCCGAACAGAAGCACGCCCGCGTGCAGCTGACCGTCTGGGCAGACACCCGTGCCCAGGCCAACACCCTGATCCGTGACATCGAAGATCAGGTCTGCGCAGGTCTGCCGAAGTCTGAATCCTTTGGCGCCGCCATTGCCGTGCATGAGCCGGCACTCAGGAAGTACGGCGCACGGCTCGAGTTCGGGCTGTGGTACGCCAACCCGTAGTTCCACTGCTCCACGCACCACCTGAAGCCCGGCACATGCCGGGCTTCGTCTTTTTCAATCCAAACGAGGAAATGCAACATGGCACTCAAGCTTCCCAAGGGCACCCAGTTCGGCTTCGCACCGGTCGTCTCCACCGCCATCGCCACCAGTGCGATCTCCAAGGCTGCTCCGGCACTGGCCAGCGTCGCCGCCAACAGCGTCGATACCGGCGATGTGGTGGTCATTGAACTGCCGGGTTGGCCGGCCCTGAACAACCGCGCCACCCGCGCCGGCGCTGAAGCCACCGGCACCGTTGAACTGCTGGGCATCGACACCACCGACAACGTGCTGTTCCCCGCCACCAGCGGTGCCGGCGTGCTGCGCAAGGCCGGTGCCTTCGTCGACCTGGACCAGCAGGGCGACCCGACCACCGCCGGTGGCGAGCAGCAGTACTGGAGCGGCACCCTGCTGGAGGACCCGACCGGTCGCCAGGTGCAGATGCCGACCTTCAAGAACGCCAAGACCATTACCCTGCCGCTGTTCTACGATCCGAAGAAGCCGTGGTACTCGGCACTGAAGAACGTCGACGCCAAGGGTGAACCGGTGATCCTGCGCGCCAAGCTGGTCGGTGGTGACGTGCTGTACTGGTACGGCTACCTGAGCTACAACGGCGACCCGACCATGGCCGCCAACACCCCGATGGGCACCACCGCGACGTTCACCGCGCTGGCCGATTCCATCCTGGTCGAGGGCGCCTGATGTTCCAGGTGAAGGCGCCGGAGAGCTTCAAAAGCACGCTGACCATCGTCGGTCACGGCCGCGAGCAGAAGCTCAACCTGACCTACCGGCACCTGCCGGTGGCTGACTACGCCAGTCTGCTGGAGCGTCTGGGCGATGACACGTTGAGCGTGGCCCAGGCAATCCTGGACATCGTGGTGGATTGGGATGCCGATGTGACGCTGGACACCGCCGGCGTCGAGCTGGCGCTGCAGCAGCAGGCCGGCCTGGATGGCGCCATCATCGGTGGCTACACCCAGGCGCTGCAGGTCGCACGCAAGGGAAACTGATCGAGGCGGTGGGGGCCCTGTACTGGCGGGCCCCCACCGAGTCCGAGCTGATGCAGCTTGGATTGAAGGCCAAGCATTTTCCGCCGCCACAGGTTGAGCTGTGGCCGGAGTGCGTGCTTCCCATCGAACTTTTCTCGCGGGTTGCCACCCAGTGGCGCGTCGGCGCAGGTGGCCCGATCGGGCTGGATTACAACGTGGTCTACCGGGAGCTGGAGCGAGAAGCGCTCGACGGCGACCAGTACGACGAGGTGATGGCGGCCATCCGCGTCATCGAACGCGCTGCCCTGGAGCAGATGCAGCAGGAATGAGCCGGCCATCGCGGCAACGCCGATGGCCGATCCCGGCTCCGCCGATGCGGAGTCGACTCTCCCGAGGAACACTCAATGAGCACTACATCGCCTGGCAGCACACGGGCCACCGTGGAGGCCAGCAACGCATTGGAAACGGCCATGCAGGCAGCAAGGCGCAGCATGACCGAGATGACCGGCACCACGCAGGAGTTCCAGCGGCAGCTGGAAAAAATCAGTACGGTGCAGCAGGCATTCAATGCCGTGCTGACCACCAGCGCTTCGTTGGTCACCGCACTGTCCACGCAGCTGACTGCCCTGAACACGCAGTTGCAGGCGGCGGCGAAGGCAGGCGCAACTGCTGCGGGCGCGGACGCCGGCAAGGCTGCAAAGAAAGAAGAGAAGGCCCAACAGGATGACATGGGCCTGGCGGGCATCCGCAAGGGCCTGGGTGGCGCGCTCGGCGACTATATCGGCAAGACCGAAAATACCGCCACGGCGGCCAAAAAGGCGTTCGACAAGGCATTCACCGGCGCCGACGAGGCTTTGCGGAGCTTCGTGACCACCGGCAAGTCGAAGTACAAGGAGCTGGCCCAGTCCGTCCTGTCCGACCTGAAGATGATTGCGGGACAGCAGGCGCTGGTCTGGGGTGCGAGGAAGATCGCCGGCCTGATGGGGGTCGACCTGGCGCCCAAGGATGCAGCGACGGACGAGGCGACGGCTGCAGCAGGCTTGGCGGCTTCCAAGGACACCAAGGCCGGCGACGCCAATGCGGGTGATGCCAAGGGCGCCAAGGATGGCAAGGATGGCAAGGACACCAAGGGCCTTTCCGGGTTCCGCAAGGGCTTCGGCAGCGCGCTCGGCGAGTATATGGAAAAGACCGAGAACTCCGCCAAGTCCACTCAGGATGCATTTTCCAAGGCATTCACCGGAGCCGAGGCGGCATTGCAGAGCTTCGTGAAGACGGGCAAGTCAAATTATAAGGAACTGGCCAAGTCGATCATCGCCGACCTCAAGATGATCGCCATCCAGCAGGCAATCGTCTGGGGCGTCAAAAAGATCACGGGCCTGCTCGGTTATGGCACCGGGGTGGAGGCCAACGCAAACGGTGGCGTCTACCAGTCGCCCAGCCTGTCGGCCTATTCCGGCGGCATCTACAACACCCCGCAGCTGTTCGCCTTCGCCAAGGGCGCTGGCGTGTTCGGTGAAGCAGGGCCCGAGGCGATCATGCCGCTGCAGCGAGGGCCCGATGGCCGCCTGGGCGTGGCCGCACACGGTGGCGGCGGCGGTGGTGGTGTGGGCGTCAACATCCGTATCGACAACAACGGCGGCAAGGAAGTGACCAGCAACGAAAGCATGCTGCAGCAGTTCGGCAACGAGATCGGCCAGTTCGTGGAACGCAAGTACCGCGATCTGCAGATGCGTGACATGAAGGCTGGCGGCGTCCTCAGCAGGAGTGCAGCACGATGACCGACACCTTTACCTGGGCGGCAACCAGCCAGAGCACCGGTACCACCACCGCCACCGTCAAGCGTGCGCGCTTCGGCGATGGCTACGCGCAGGCAGCAGCAGACGGGCTCAATGCCCGCCTGCGCAGCTATCAGCTGCAGTTCGTAGGGAACCGCAGCACGATCAACGAGATCGTGGCGTTTTTGGATGGCCACGTGGGCCGGAGCTTCTTCTGGCGAGGCCCGCTGGGCACCGGCCTGTATGGCTGCGACACGTATACCGATGCGCACCTGGGCGGTTCGGTGTTCAGCATCACCGCGACGTTTGAACAGACGTACCAGCCGTAGGAGCGGACATGGATCTTCAGCAGATCGATCTGGACACCATCCAGCCCAACGGCAAACGGGGCGAAACCCAGCGCCCAGCCTTTACCAAGATCAACCAGAATTTCAAGGAAGTGGCCTTGGCGGTGGACGCAGTTCCCGAGGCTGTCGCGCGTGCTGTCTCGGGAAGAAATCGCCTGATCAACGGAAATTTTGACTGCTGGCAGCGGGGCACCAGCTTCAGCACATCCGGAAGGTACACGGCTGATCGCTGGTTCCTTCAGATGCAGGGCATCGCCGATCCGGTGTTCAGACGGAATCCCACGGCGATGGGGGACAACAATTTTCCCCGCAGCAAATACACGCTGTCCGCCAGCTCGAGTGGAAACACCGACCAGGAGAAGCACTTCTTCGTATTCGAGCAGCGTGTGGAGGATGTGCGCAACTTCGCCGATGCTCAGAGCACCGTGTCTTTCCTGGTATTCAATGCGGGTGCAGGGGGGCGCAGGATTGCCCTGGAGTTCGCGCAGACATTCGGCGCCACGGGCAGCGCACCGGTACTGGCCATTGCACCAGAGGTCTTCGAGCTCGCCCCCGGCCTGAACAGAATCCGCAAGACGGTGACGTTGCCCTCCATCTCGGGAAAGACACTATCCGATGAGGGGGCCGTGGTGGTCTGCGTGTGGGTATCGGCGGGCACCCAGTTCGCCAATCGCACTGCTGGCCTGGGTGCGCAGCACGGGCAGCTCTACTTCGGCGAGTTCCAGTGGGAGAACGGCACCATGGGGACGGCTTTCGAATGGCGTCCGCTGGACGAAGAAATGCAGCGCTGCCGACGCTACTACCAGGCTGATGCCACGGGAGACCACTTCGATGGCGGTGTTCGCTTCAACGCTGGCGTCGGACTCATCCGAGGTGACAACAAGGTCTACCTGACCTATCGATTCAACCAGCGCATGCGCACCCTTCCCAAAGTCGGGTTTTCCAGCCTGCCACTGTGGCGGCTCCTTACGGGAACCGGCGCGGTTGGCCTGACAACCCTCGACGCAGTGGAAATTTCATCAACGCGGATGACGATTATCGGTTCACTGACTGACGGGGTTGCAGGTCAGGCCGGCATCCTGCAGAGCGGCGACTCGGCCGGCGCAGGTACCGGAATCACGCTGGACGCAGAAATCTGAAATCGGCGAGTACGACCGCGGCGTAAGCGGCTCCGTGCCACACCCAAAGTGACAAGGAATCAGCAGGCATGTCATTGAGAATCATCGACCTCGATTCCGTTCAACCGAACGGAAAGCGGGGTGAAACACAGCGCCCGGCGTTCACCAAGGTCAACGAGAACTTCGCGGAAGTCTACGACGCACTGGCATCGGTTCCGCAGGGTATTGAAGCGGTGATCACCGAGCGCATCCCAGGCAGGAACCTGCTCATCAACGGTGGCCTGCAGTTCTGGCAGCGCCGGACCTCCGGCCGCGTCGGCAGCGGCGCAGGGACGTTGGGGGCGGAAACCTTCTTCGCTGACCGCTTCTCCAACTCTGCGTTGAGCTGCAACCAGGACATCCAGCGCGTTGTCTATGACGGCCGGCAGGCCGGATACCCGGAGGACACCCGCTCCATCCTCGTCTGCACGGTTTCCGGTGCCGTCGCCAGCAGTGGTGCATGGATGGGACAGCGGATCGAGGGTGTCCGCAGCGCAAGCGGCGATATCACGATATCGGTATGGGCAAACAGCGATGTCCCGGGTCGCAGGGTGGGCGTGCGTGTCATCCAGGATTTCGGAACGGGAGGTTCACCTGCGGCACAGACGGTTACCGAAGCCGGTGTGCTCACACTGGGGACGGCGGCAAGCCGCCACAGCATCACCGTGAGCGTGCCAAGCACCAAAGGGAAGGCGCTTGGCACCCATGGCAACGATCATCTGTACGTGGTGTTCGACCTGTGCGGTACGGGCCAGGGCGGGCAGCTGGTGGGTCAGAACGGATCGTTTGGCTTCACCCAGTTCCAGGTCGAAGCAGGTCGCACGGCGTCGCGCTTTGACTGGCGGCCAGCGGGTATGGAACTGGCACTGTGCCAGCGCTACTACGAGAAAAGCTACGCGCTGGACGTGCCGCCGAACACGGCGACCAACGAAGGCCGCGAAGCGTTCTCAGTCAATACACCGGGGATCGCCCACTACCAGAGCATCCGGTTCCAGACCTCCAAGCGCGCCCACCCCTACGTGATGATCATTTCGGCTGACACCGTGCAGCAGGATGGGCACATCGCCGAGGACAACATTTCGAGGGTGCCGTGCACTGTGAACTATGCGTCCAACTCAGGCTATGAAGTCAACTGGTCGAACAACGCAGGCCGTTGGGGTGGCTGGTGGCATTGGTGGGCCGATGCCGAGTTCTGATCCGCAGCGGTCTCTCACCAGAACAACAGGAACCTGACATGGCAAGAAAAATAATCGACCTCGATTCCCTTCAACCGAATGGGAAACGGGGTGAAACACAGCGGCCGGCATTCACCAAGATCAACGAAAACTTTGCCGAGGTGTACAGCGGCCTGAATGACGCTCAACAGGTAGTCGCTGCAATTCCAGCCGCCCTGGATGCAGCACTGGCGGGAAGATCACTGGCCAGGAACTACCTCGTCAATGGTGACTTCCGCTTCTGGCAGCGCGGGTGGGGCCTGGCGCAGGGCACAGGCTCGCACTATCTGGCCGATCGCTGGAAGCGCGACAACGGCAATGGGACCCTTTCGATGGCGCGCTTCCCGCTGGAACCCGGGCAGACCGCGGTTCCCGGCAACCCGCGCTGGTACATGAATGTCAACGTGGGTGCTTCCTCTGCCAGAAACAGCTACCAGCGCGTCTCACAACTGATCGAAGACGTAACACTGCTCAGCGGCAGGACGCTGACGCTGTCTTTCTATGCGAAGGCAGCCCCTGGCGCAAAGATTGCCGTGGAAATCGAGCAGGATCTCCGTGGCCAGGACTCCTCGGTGCAGATATTTGCTGGCATCGCCACGCTGACAGGAACCTGGACCAGGTACACGATGACATTCGATGTACCCAGCGTGGCCGGAAAGAACACCAATGGTGCTGGGCACTGCACGTGGGTCTCGCTGTGGGTGTCCACCGGTCCGGATTTCAGCAATCGAGTGCCTGGCCTGGGCCATCAGACCGGAAACTTCGACATCGCACTGGTGCAGTTGGAAGATGGCGCGGCAGCCACCGACTTCGAGCGTAGACCAGACGCATTGGAGCTGCTGCTGTGCCAGCGCTACTTCGAGAAGAGCTACAACATCGATGTACCGCCGGGCACCGCTGATGTATCCGGGCGGGACAACCAGTTCTACGACCGCACGGTCGGCGTGGGCAGTACCTCGCACATCCGCTGCCGCGTGCTGAAGCGGGCGACACCTGCCTACACCGTCTACAACGACACAACCGGTGCCGCCGGCCAGGTTTCCGGTGCATCCGGTGCTGCAGGCACGGTGACTTCCATCACCAACCCCGGCCATTCCGGAGCCCAGGTCAACTACGTGTCGGCACCCGGGAACTGGGGTTCCTCCTTCCACTGGACTGCGGATGCGGAGCTCTGACATGTATCAACTGACGCACGAGCCGGACATCATCAAGTGCACAGACAGCGGAGCATTCATTCCGCGTGGCCACTGGATGTGGCGAGACTACGAGACCTGGATCCGGGCAGGCAACGCGCCTTCGCCGGTGCCGCTGCCTTATCCGGCTGGATCCCCTGAGCATCTCCATCTATTGCGACGCCAGGCGGAGCAATGGATGTGCGAGTTCGCCCAGACACTGGGCCATACATCCGTAGAAAGTTGCTGCAGCTACACCAGCAGTGTGATCCCCGGGCTTTCCTGCGAGGCCAGAGCGATGGTTGCCTGGCGCGACGCGGTCAATCTGGCGTTGAAGAACCTGACCATTGCATCGCCCGAAGATGCGCAGACCTGGGATCAGATCAGGCAACAGCTGCCGCAGCCGGAGGCATTTGACTGGTTGTGCGCGGCTACCGACCGTGATCGCCCGGATCGCGGGCCTGCAGGCATCTAGAGGAGCGCTCATGGCAAGAAAGATCATCGACCTCGATACCCTTCAAGCGAATGGTAAACGGGGTGAAACGCAGCGGCCGGCATTCACCAAGATCAACGAGAACTTTGCCGAGGTCTACGTGGGGCTGGACGGCGTACAGGCCGCCGTGGACGACCTGGATAGCCGGATGGCAGGCCGCAACCGCCTGATCAATGGCGACTTCCGGGTCTGGCAGCGGGGCACGGCCTTTCCCGCAGCCACAGGCGCCCGTCATGCCGCAGATCGTTGGCTGGTGAACTCCCACTCGACCACCCTCTCCGCATCGCGCGACGACATCGCCGCAGGTGGTGGTGCGGCGGGCAGACTGATCGCGGGCTCGCGCCACCTGCTGAAACTCACCGTTGAAAGTGTCGCTGGCGCCGACAGCATGGCACTGGTGCAACAGCGCATCGAGGACGTGCGTACGTGCGCGGGAAAGCGGGTCACCATCAGCTTCAAGGCTCGGGCCACAGTCGACAACTTCAAGGTGGGCCTGGAATTCCAGCAATCCTTCGGCACCGGCGGCTCAACGGCGATTGACAGCATCGGCGGCGGCATCACGCTCGATACGATGTGGCGCTGGCATCAGTTGACGGTGGACGTGCCTGGCATCGCAGGGCAGACCCTGGGCGCCGACAGCTATCTGCAGCTCAGTCTGTGGCTGGATGCGGGCGCGAACTTCGCGGGGCGCGCGTTCGGGGCAGGGCAGAAGAGTGGTGTGGTCTACCTGGCTGAAGTGCAGGTCGAGGAAGGCGATACCGCGACCGACTTCGATCGCAGGCCCGAGGCGCATGAACTGCTGTTGTGCCAGCGCTACTACGAAACGGTCGATGTGAACCGGATCCTGGGCATCACCTACACCGCCAACGGCGATTCGCGTGCCTGCATTCCGTTCAAGGTGCGCAAGCGCGTGGCGCCCAGGATCACCTCGCCATCGGTCGCGCTCAACCTGGTGGGCTTCGGCTCCGAGGGCAGTCTCATCAACTTCAACGGGGGCGATCCGGGCTGGCAGTCCACCGTGGACGCGGCCGTGCTGTCCAGGATGTCCAACAACATGCAGCAGTGGGGCGCGGTGGTGGTGTGGTCGACCACCTCCCAGGTCCTGGTGCACGCCGACGCGGAGCTCTGAGCCATGCGCGCAACCCACACCGAACCCGGACGCATCAGCTGCTTCACCAGCAATGCCTCACTGCGCCCAGGGCACCGCGTCATCGTGCCCTGCGGCCAACCCTCCCATCCCGTACCGCCATTCCCCATTGCCGCACAGGAGCGCACTCCATGATCACCGCCGATGCCCAGCAACTCGAGCCGGGTGGCCGCATCACCGTCTTCGAACTGGACGCCAGCAGCTTTGGTGCCGACCAGCTGTTCTTCCACGCACACCTGCAGAGCGGGGTGATCTGGTGGCAGGGCCAAGAGTACGGCCCCTGGCCGATCGAGGCCAGCGGCTTCGAGCGCACCAGCGACCAGCCACCGAACCCGCGGCTGCGGGTCAGCAACATCGACGGCCGCATCACCGCGATGTGCCTGCTGTTCGACGATCTGGTCGGTGCCCGCGTGATCCGTCGGCAGACGCTGGCCAAGTATCTGGATGCGACCAACTTCGAGGAAGGCAATCCCAGCGCCGACCCTGCAGAACACTTTCCCGATGAGGTCTGGTTCATCGAGCGCAAGGTCGGTGAAGACAAGCAGATGGTCGAGTTTGAACTGACCACGGCCATCGACCTCAATGGCGAGCAGTTGCCTGGTCGGCAGATCATCGCCGGCATGTGCGGCTGGCTGGTGCGCGGTGGCTACCGTGGCCCCTATTGCGGCTACAACGGGCCGGCGGTCGCCGATGGCGACGACGTGGCCACCGATGATCCTGCACGTGACCAGTGTGGTGGCCGTGTGCGCAGTTGCAAGCTGCGCTTCGGTCAGGACAAACCCCTGCCGTACGGCGGCTTCCCCGCCGCGGGCCTGCTTCGCTCCTGACCCCGCCTTTCCCGACTTTCCACTTCAAGGCCCGCTCGCGCGGGCCTTTTTCATGGGTGAAACATGCAACCAACAACCCTGCAGGCCATCCAGGCGCATGCCGTGGCCGACTACCCGCGCGAGTGCTGCGGGCTGATCGTGGCCATCGATGGCCATGAACACTATCTGCGCTGCCGCAATCTGGCGGGCACCCCAAGCGAGCACTTCCGCCTGCCGGCCGAGGACTACGCCGTGGCCGAGGACAAGGGCGAGGTGCTGGCCCTGGTGCACAGCCATCCTGACGCGGCGGCCACACCGTCGGACGCGGATCGGGTGATGTGCGAGCACAGTGGCCTGACCTGGCACATCATCAGCGTCGGTCAGGTCGACGGCGAGGCGCCCGAGTGCGGCGATCTGCAGACCGTCCAGCCGAACGGCTATGTCGCGCCGTTGGTTGGCCGCCAGTTCGCGCATGGCGTGCTGGACTGTTACAGCCTGGTGCGTGACTTCCATGCGCGCGAACTGGGCATCGCCCTCTCCGAATACGTCCGCGACGACGACTGGTGGGACAAGGGCCAGGACCTGTACAGCCTGGATCGGCTACGCGCGGAAGGTTTCGAACTGATCGATGGCGAGCCGCAGCGTGGCGACATGATCCTGATGCAGATCCGCTCACCGGTCGCCAATCATGCCGGCGTCTATCTGGGCGACGGCCAGATGCTGCATCACCTGCATGGCCGCCTGTCCGAGACCGTGCCCTACGGCGGCATGTGGGCCGAACGCACACGCTGCATCGTCCGCCATCGCGAGGTGCGCCATGACTGATCGTCTTCGTACCATTCGTCTGTACGGCAAGCTGGGTGCTCGCTTCGGGCGCAAGTTCCGGCTGGCAGTGAACAGCCCGGCCGAGGCCGTGCATGCGCTGTGCACGATGCTGCCGGGCTTCCAGCAGTATCTGATGGGGGCCAAGTCCAAGGGCATGGAGTTTGCCGTGTTCGCCGGCAGTCAGAACCTGTCCAAAGAGCAGCTTCACGACCCGCCGGGCCAGGACGAAATCCGCATTGCGCCGGTCATGGTGGGTAGCAAACGAGGCGGCGTGCTGCAGACGATTGCGGGTGTCGTACTGATCGTAGTCGGCGCGATTGCATCGGCCTATGGATACGGGGCAATCGGTGAGCCAATGATCAAAATGGGCGTTTCGATGGTCATTGGCGGCGTGACGCAGATGCTCTCTCCCCAGCCCAAAGGCCTGGGCGCCAAAGACTCTCCCGACAACGCACCCAGTTACAGCATGAACGGCACCGTCAATACACAGGCGCAAGGCAATCCCGTGCCGGTGGCCTATGGCGGCCATGACAGCAAAGGCATGTTCATCGGCTCGGCCGTGATCAGCGGCGGCATCCTGGCGGAGGACCAGTTTTGAATCAGATCACTCATTCCAAACCGCGTGAGCGCGGTGCACCGCTTCCGGTACTGGCCGGCGCCAAGAAGGGCGCCAGCAATGCCCGTACGCCGGTGGAGACACCTGACAGCCTGCATTCCATGGCGGTTGCCCGCATTATTGACCTTGCCAGTGAAGGCGAGATCCGCGGGCTGGTCGCCGGCAAGCAGTCGATCTACCTGGACCAGGTACCCATCGAGAATCCGGACGGTACGCAGAATTTCTCCGGCGTGGATGTGCAGACGCGTTCGGGCACCCAGGACCAGGAGCACATCGCGGGCTTCCCCTCCATCGAGAATGAAGTCGGCATCAACGTCGAACTGCGCAGCGATGCGCCGGTGGTGCGTACCGTGTCCGGTGCCGACCTGTCGGCGGTGCGTATCCGCTTCGCAGTGCCGGCACTGCAGAAAACCAACACTGAAAATGGCGACACCGAGGGCTACCGCATCATGTACGCAGTGGACCTGTCTACCGATGGTGGTCCGTTCAGCACCGTGCTGAACGATGCCTTCAGTGGCAAGACCACCAGCCAGTACGAGCGCAGCCGCCGCATCGATCTGCCGTCGGGCAGCCAGTGGCAGGTACGCATCCGCCGGCTGACCGCGAACGCCAACAGCAGCACCATCGCCGACACCATCAACGTGCTGTCGATGACCGAGATCATCGATGCCAAGCTGCGCTATCCCAACTGCGCGTTGGCGGCGGTGCAGGTCGATGCCAGCCAGTTCCAGAACATTCCAACCCGCTCCTATCAGTTGTGGGGGCGCATCGTGCGCATCCCGTCCAACTACGATCCGCTCAGCCGCATCTACAGTGGCGTGTGGGACGGTACCTTCAAGAGTGGCTGGACCAACAACCCGGCCTGGGTGTTCTTCGATATCGTCACCAACGATCGCTTCGGCCTGGGCCACCGGGTTCCGTTGGACTGGGTGGACAAGTGGCGGCTGTACCAGATCGCGCGCTACTGCGACGAACTGGTCAGTGATGGCCAGGGCGGCAAGGAACCGCGCTTTACCTGCAGCCTGTACCTGCAGACCCGCGCTGAGGCCTATCGCGTGCTGCAGGACATCGCCAGCATGTTCCGCGGTATCAGCTTCTACGCCGCGGGGCAGGTGATGGCCTCGGCCGACATGCCGAAGGATCCGATCCAGACCTACAGCCAGGCCAATGTCATCGACGGGCGCTTCCGCTACGAAGGCAGCAGCCGCAAGGCCCGGCACACCGTCGCCCTGGTGTCCTGGATCGATCCGGAGGACTTCGGCCGGCAGAAGGTGGAAGTGGTACAGCACCTGCCCGGTGTCGCCCGCTACGGCATCAACCAGACCGAAGTGACAGCGGTAGGCTGCCACTCGCGCTCGCAGGCGCAGCGCGTTGGCAACCACATCCTGCATACCGAGATGCTGGAAACCGAGACCATCAGCTTCGCGGTGGGCCTGGACGCGCTGGCCTGCATGCCGGGTGATGTGATCCAGGTAGCCGATCCGAACCGGGCCGGCCGCCGCAACGCGGGTCGTATCCGCAGCGCGGGCACGCGCACGCTGGTGCTGGACCAGCCACCGGAGAAGATTGAAGCCGGCGATACCCTGCGTGCGACGCTGCCCAGTGGTCATTCCGAAGCGCGCACCGTGCAATCGGTGGACGGCGAGACGGTCACCGTCACCGCGCCGTGGTCGGCGCTGCCGGTCGCGCAGTCGGTCTGGGCACTGGAGTCGTCCGAGCTGGCACTGCAGCAGTACCGCGTGCTGTCGATCAGCGAAGGCGAGGAGCTGACCTATCAGGTCACCGCGCTCAAGCACGTACCGGGCAAGTACGCTGCCATCGACGATGGCACGCGCCTGGAACAGCTGCCGATCAGCATCGTGCCGCCCAGCGTGCAGCCGCCCCCGGCCAACGTGCGGATGGCCTCGCATGTAGTGATCGACCAGGGCATCGCCACCTCCGTGCTCACCATCGAATGGGATGCCGCAGACAAGGCGATCGGCTACGACGTGGAATGGCGTCGCGGTGATCTCAACTGGGTGCGGGCCGGGCGCGTGGGTACGCAGAGCCTGGAAGTAAGGGGTGTGTACGCCGGCCAGTACCTGGCCCGGGTACGCGCGGTCAATGCGCTGGGCGCGGTGTCGCAGCCGATGCTCAGTGCATTGACCACCATCGAGGGCAAGACCACGCCGCCGCCGGCGCTCTCATCGTTGACCAGTAGCAGCCGTCCGTTCGGCATCGCGCTGTTCTGGGGCTTCCCCGAAGGCGCAACCGATACCGCGCGGACCGAACTCTGGTACAGCACTGGCCCCAATCGCGAGAGTGCGATCAAGCTGGGCGACTTCGCCTATCCGCAGGCCCAGCACCAGATGAACGGCCTGGCAGCGGGCGCGCGGTTCTGGTTCTGGGGACGGCTGGTGGATCGCAGCGGCAACATCGGTCCCTGGCATCCGGTGGATGAGGGCGTGATCGGCGAATCGAGCAGCAATCCGGACGACTACGACGCGTACTTCGCCGGCCGCATCAACGAAAGCGCGTTGGGTCAGCAGCTGAGGGGCAAGATCGAGCGCATCACCGGGGTACTGCCGCTGGTCTGGGACGCGACGGCGACCTACACCCCGGGCCAGACCGTCATCCACGACGGCCGGATCTGGAGTTGGCAAGGCAGCGCTGCAGGCAACGAAACGCCACCGGGCAGCCACTGGAAGGACATCGGCGATGCTGTTGCTGAAGCTGGCGCTATTGTTGGTCGTGTCGACCAGCTCGAGTTGGACGTCACCGACGTCGACGGCAAGGTGGCTGCGCAGGGGCAGAAGGTCGACGGCCTGTTTGCCCAGGTCAGCGATCACAGCGCGGGTGAGGAGGACTACAACGTCGGTGAGAACGACGTCAGTGCTGGCGCCATCACCGTCTACAGCGTGATGGCCGAGAAGGACGCCGCACTGGCCAAGCGCGTGGATACCGTCGAGGCATCCATTGATGGTGTTCCCGGCAAGATCGAAGGTGTCAGTGCTGCGATCCAGCAGGTCTCGCAGGCGGTGGTGAACCTGGATGGCAAGGTCAGCGCGACCTATACGGTCAAGGCGCAGATCACCAGCGCCGGGCAGATCTACATGGCCGGCATGGGCCTGGGCGTCGAGCAGCAGCCCGATGGCAGTTACCAGAGCCAGATCCTGATGCAGGCCGATCGCTTTGCCCTGATCAATGAGAGGAACGGGCAGATCACCACGCCTTTCGTGGTCGAGAACGGGCAGACCTTCATCAGCCAGGCATTGATCGGCAACGGCAGGATCCAGAACGCGATGATCGGTGATTTCATCCAGTCCAATGCAGTGGGTGCCCGTGGGCAGCCACGCTGGCGACTGGACAAGAGCGGTGCGATGACCATGACCGGCCCTGACACCGGCGGCTATCTGACCATCGTCAACAACGTGATCCAGGTATTTGATGCAGCCGGAACGCTGCGCGTGCAGATGGGAGTGTGGTGATGCCAGCAGGAATCCAGGTCTTCAACGCTGATGGCAGTCTGGGCTATGACCCGCAGGGCCGGCTGTTCCGCGTGCTTGCACGCGTGCAGTACGGCACAGTCGATGGCAGCGCTGCCTTCTCCCGGCAGCCGGAGGATACCGATCTGACGGCAGTCGCCCGTGGCCAGTATGCCCCGGACTTCACCATTGACATGGCCTCCGGCACCATCAGCTGGCGTCACGTCAATGTCCCCGCCAATAGGCGCTATCCCGGCACCGTCGAAATATGGGCACGCTGACATGACCTCAGGAATCAAGATCATCAATGACTGGGGCACCGTGCTGGTCGACGATGCCTTCCCCACACTGGCGATGCTCGCTCAAGGCACCGACACGCTGGACAGTGAAGGCAGCCGGTTCATCGGCAACCACGCTGGTACCGTGGCCGTGCGCTCGACCTCGGTGGTGGGCTGCCAGTACTACAACCAGATCGATGGCTATCCGACCGGGCTGTATCTGTTCGGTCCACCCGGTGCAGTGGTGCAGTGGTACGTATACGCGCCGCCGCAGGAGCCGCCGAGCAATTTTGGCCTGATCATCCGCGACAGTGCTGGCCGGTTGATGTTCGACGCCGGCAGAAAGGCTGCGCGGGTGGCTGGCTTGCGCTCGGCATCGACCCGGCCCGGCTGGCAGGGCAGTGCACAGTTTGATCCCGGGCGCGCCTGGGCAGTGATGCCTCTGGTCTATGCGTTCGATTCGGTGAACACCTTCCGGCGATGGGGTGATCCACAGGAATACCTGCAATACGAGGACGTGAGTGTTGCCGGCGGGGCTGTGAACGGTGGCACCATCACCTTCGGGATGACACCCAAAGCGCGACGCACCTACGGTCCCTACTACGGATTGCCTCTGCCGACCGGGTTCACCTATACCGGGAACAACGCGGCCCTCGCCGTGCTTGACGTCACCGGCTACTAGCGCCGCCGGTGCGTAACCTCGGGTGCAGAAGGAACCGGTCGGCCATTTGAGCCGCCCGGCGCCTTCCCGTAGACTGCGCCCCTTCCACGCTCCCCGACGACGCACTGCAGTGATCACGCCACCCTGAACCCTGCCGCTCTTCGGCAGCCGGCATCGCCGGCCCAGGCAACCGTGTCCTTCCACTGCAGCGCCACGTGGCCATGCCCGCGTGCGTGCGGAGCTTTTCCATGCAAACTCTCTACCCCCTGCGCCAGCAATGGCTCGGCAACATCCGTGGTGATCTGCTGTCCGGCACGGTCGTCGCCCTGGCGCTGATTCCCGAAGCCATCGCCTTCTCGCTGATTGCCGGCGTCGATCCGAAAGTGGGCCTGTACGCCGCATTCTCCATCGCGGTCATCACCGCCATTGCCGGCGGCCGTCCGGGCATGATCTCCGCCGCCACCGGTGCAATGGCGCTGGTGATGGTCGATCTGGTGCGCGACCACGGCCTGCAGTACCTGTTCGCCGCCAGCATCCTGGCCGGCCTGCTGCAGGTGCTGGCCGGCGTGTTCAAGCTCGGCTCGCTGATGCGCTTTGTCTCACGTTCGGTCATCACCGGCTTCGTCAATGCACTGGCGATCCTCATTTTCGTAGCACAGCTGCCCGAGCTGGTCGGCCGTGGTCCTACCGTGTACGTGCTGTGTGCTGCCGCGTTGGCCATCATCTACCTGCTGCCGCGCATCACCCGCGTGGTGCCCTCGCCGCTGGTGGCCATCGGCCTGCTCACCGCCGTGGTGATCGGTTTCGGCATCGACGTGCGCACGGTCGGGGACATGGGCCAGCTGCCTGACAGCCTGCCGCACTTCCTCATTCCCGATGTGCCGCTCACCTGGGAAACGCTGCGCATCCTGCTGCCGGTGTCGGCCACGCTGGCGGTGGTCGGCCTGCTGGAATCGATGATGACCCTGCAGATCGTCGAGGACATCACCGAAACGCCCAGCGAGCGCAACCGCGAGTGCGTCGGGCAGGGCGTGGCCAACACGTTCACCGGCTTCCTCGGTGGCATGGCCGGCTGCGCGATGATCGGCCAGTCGGTCATCAACGTGACTTCCGGAGGCCGCGGCCGCCTGTCCTGCCTGGTGGCCGGTGCCCTGCTGCTGGTGCTAGTGGTGTACGGCAGCGACCTGGTGCGGCAGATCCCGATGGCGGCGCTGGTGGCGGTGATGATCATGGTCAGCATCGGCACCTTCAGCTGGCGCTCGCTGCGCGACCTGCGCACGCATCCGCGCAGCTCGTCGGCGGTCATGCTGCTGACCGTGGTGGTCACCGTGGCCACTCACGACCTGGCCAAGGGCGTGCTCAGCGGCGTGTTGCTCTCGGCGCTGTTCTTTGCCCGCAAGGTCGGCCGCATGCTCGATGTGCAGCGCGAAGACAGCGCAGATACCCAGGTCTACCGCGTGCGCGGCCAGGTGTTCTTTGCCTCGGCCGGGCAACTGGGCGCCGCCTTCGATTACCAGCACGTGGCGGCCAAGGTGCAGATCGATCTGCGCGATGCCCATCTGTGGGACCTGACCGCCGTGGCCGCGCTGGAACGCGCGCAGGAAAAGCTCGCCGCGCATGGCGCGCAGGTCACCGTGGTCGGCCTCAATGCGGCCAGCCAGACGCTGGTGGAGAAGGTGGGCGCACGCGGCAGGGTGCATTGAGCCGTGGTTTTCGGCCTGGGCCTGCGCGACACCCCGGAAAGCTGAATCCAGTCAGCCATCTGAAACCAAGGCTGACGTAGCATTGTCCCCGTCACGGGGCCGATGGACGGCCCCTGCTTGCCGGCACAGCCGGCCACGTGCCAGGGAGTAGTGAGCAATGCAGGCAGCAAATGCCCGTCGGGGCCTTGAACGGATCTCTCCTGGCACGCGGCGGGGAGGAATGCTGGCGATGTGCCTGGTACTGGCCGCCTGCCAGGCGCCCCCAACCGATAGCGCTGCTGCTGCGCTGCAGCCAGCAGCGCCTGGTGCGACCCAAGTGCAGGCACCGGCCTCGACCGAAGGTGCGAAGCCGCAGCGTGATGCGTCCTATACCGATGGCCGTCTGCGCTCGGCCTATGGCTGGTGCGTGGATGAAGCCGGACAGGATGCCGGCAAGCTGGCTGCCTGCGGCAAAGACGAGCTGGCCTATCAGGAAACCCGTCTGGCTGACGCGGCCGCCAAGGCCGTCGCAACGCTGGATGGCAGTGCGAAGCAGACCTGGACAGCCGCCCAGGCGACCTGGCGCAACGACACCGACCGTCACTGCACCGCCGCTTCCAACAGCAGCGCAGATCAACTGCAGCACGCGCAGGAATGCCGCCTGTACCGTGTGGCCAACCGTGCCGACCAGCTGCTGGCGCAGAGCGCACCGCCGGATACCTCCTATACCCAGGCCACGCTGCGTCCGGAATACACGCGTTGCGTGCAGGACGCCCGCGGCATGGACGACCAGCTGGAAGCCTGCGACGCAGCCGAGCTCGCCCATCACCAGGGACTGCTTGAAAAGCAGGTCGCCCGGCTGATGGGGGGCCCCGATGGTCCGGCCAAGGACCGCTGGATGGACGAGCAGGCCGATTGGGCTGAAGACACCGACAAGCGCTGCAGCCCGGCCACCGACGGCGTCGGACAGGCGCTGGATGCACAGTCGTGCCGCATCAACCGGTACGCCAACCGCGCCGTCGAGCTGCACGCGCGCGTGCTGACGCCCTGATCCACCGTCGCCAACAGGCAACTGCATCACGGTCATCCCTCCACGGACAAGGAAGTGAGCCATGCCGAACAATATCGACACGCGTAACCTGGACGCCACTGCCGGAGCGGTATTCTTTGCTGTCGGACGCGGCACCGAAGGTGGCGGATCGTCGTACCACCTCAGCATTGCCGGTATCACCAAGCACCTTAATGAGCCGCAATGGGGCACGGTCAGCGCGGTGAGGGACAACAGCGGCTATTCGCTGGGCACCATCCAGGTGGATTTCGGCCAACGTGGCGAGTGGCCACTGGGCGCGACGCAAGAGCGCAAACTGAAGCCGGGCGAGACAACGTATGTCGATGGGGTCATCGACCAGGCCAGTGCCTACGCCAAGGCACACAACCTGCCCTTCACGCATGATCGCACTGACCTGCGTGCGGATCTGCTCAGCCACGGCAATGGTGAGGGAAAGCGCTCATCCATCCGCTTCATCGATGCGCCGACGCGCGACAGCATCAATGCCTGGGCCGGCTCGGCGGAAGGCAAGCAGTGGATCCACACGCACATCGATTACCCGCAGGTGCGCAATGCCACGAATATCGCCATGACCATGCTGGACAAGCATGGCAGCGGCATCGCCGAGGACAAGCGCTTCGAGGCCATCGCGTTGATCGCCAAGACTGCCAACCAGCTGCCGGGCCGGCTAGATGGCCTGGAAGCGGTGCTCAAGCGCGGTGGTGACTACCAAGAACTGCGCGACCAGGCCGCTGCCATCCGCCATCGCACCCCTTCCTATGCCGGGTTGGCTGCTGCCGATGTCGCTGCCGGGTATGAAGATGCCTATGCGCAGCACTCCGCCGAAATGGATCGCGCACACCTGAAAGTGGGGCACCGCGATTTTGCGCCCGCCACCGAGGGCAGTGATCCGGACATCCGGGTGGCGTTGCAACAGGCGCGAGCGCACGGACACGGTGGCGGTGCGCAGGTCCTGAAAGAAGGTTCCAGCGGCCGCGCGGTGGAAAAGCTGGAACACAACCTGCACACACTGGGCTATGGCGGCGCAGGCGCGCAGGGCATTCACCCCGACCGACAGTTCGATGCCACTACCCGGCAGGCCGTCGAAGCCTTCCAGCGCGATCATGGGCTGACCCCGGTGGATGGCAAGGCCGGTCCGGCAACGCTGGGCGCGATCGACCGCGAGGCACGCGCGCTGCAGGCTGACATGGCGGCGTTGGGGCTCACCGATGCACGGGGCAAAGCGATTACCGCCGATGGTTACCTGGGGGCGGGGAGCCAGCACGCCCTCAACACCTTCCAGCAGCAGCACCATCTGCCGGCCACCGGCATGGCTGACGCAGGCACGCGCAATGCAATCCAGGCCGAAGCGGCACAGCACCGCCCTGCAACGCCGACACCGGCCGCGCCTGCTGCACCGGCCGGACCCGCCACGGCACCTGCGCCCGAGCGCCACAGCGGGCCTGTTGCGGCCGCTGCACCTGGCGGCGGGCGCATCTCGGTGGTGGAGCCGTTCGGCAATGGCGGCAGCAACCGCATCCTGCGTCACGGCATCAGTGGCGAAGAAGCGTTCCGGGAACTGAAGATCCATCATCCCAACACCAACGCCGCCGCCGTTCGCGCGGGCGATGCCAGCCGGGTCGACCGTAGCGCGGAGATGGTCGAGGGCGAGCTGGAGGCCGTGCGCCGGCGTGGCGACGTCAACAACATTCCGCTGGTGCAGAAGGACCTGATCCTGACCGACCGGTCAGGTGGCCGCAATCTGATGGTTCCCAATCCGGTCGCCGGCTACGTCAAGCTCAACAACGACGGCACCAACTCCATCAGCATCTACAGCCACCCGGTTGGCGATGCCCGGCGCGAACTGGTGGGACAGGTGCTGCACGGCGAACGCGGCTCCATTCCGTACAAGACCGGGGATTTCGTCGAGTACGGCGCGCCGCTGGTGCGGCAGTCCGACGTGGGCTCGCCGGGTGCGGTGCACGCACACATCGAAGTGGAGCCTGCGCAGTTCCGCAAGTACCTCGGCGACATGCTCAATGACCGCATCACCCTGGGCGGCAAGGTGCAGGCACAGGGCCCGGAAGCGGCGCAGGCCGCACGTGCCACGCTGCAGGCGCCGATGGCCGATGGGATGCTGGTGAAGGGCGAGCGCGGAGACGAGGTCAAGGCACTGCAGGGCAAGCTTGCGGCACTGGGCCACGTGGGCGCCGACGGCAAAGCGCTGGCGGCCGATGGCATCTACGGCAAGGACACCGTTGCCGCGGTGAAGCAGTTCCAGGCCAACAACGGCCTGGATGATGACGGCAAGGCGGGCAGGTTGACCCTGGCCAAGGTGAACGATCCGGCGGCAGTGAAAGCCGGTGGCCATTCGGCGGCACCGGTGGCTCCGGCCCGGGCCGAGCCCGCCGCCGCAGCGGCGCTTCCCAGCATGCGCGATCCGTCGCACGCCGAGCACGGGCGTTTCGAGCAGGCCCTGGAAAAGCTGCAGGTGCTGCAGCAGCAGCGGGTCCAGGCCGGGTTGTGCCCGCTGTTCGCCAACGCGCAGGACACCGAACGGGCCGCCGGCCAGCTGGCCTACGAGAGCAAGATTGCCGGCATGCGCCAGATCGACCACGTGGTCGCACGCCCGGATGGCAGCGGTCTGTTCGCCGTGCAGGGCAATGTCGGCGATCCGGCCGCGCAGCGCACCTTCGTCGACAGCCGTCAGGCCGTTTCGCAGTCGGTTGAAGCCAGCACCCGCCAGACCGAGGAGCTGGATACCCAGTTCAACCAGCGCGTGCAGGAACAGCAGCAGGAACAGGTGAAGGGGCGCGCGCAGTAAGGCGGCCGCGAGGATTTCCCGGGGCCGGCTGTGCGCCGGCTCCGGGCAGTGCCCGGCCCCGGCCGGCCCCGTTCAGCCTATCGGTGTAAACTATTGATCTCACTGGCATTGCCAGTCTCCACGATCAACCGCCCGATGACGTCCGCCACCGCCCGTTACGCCGATTCCCTGCGCCTGTCCGTCGCCCCCATGATGGACTGGACCGACCGCCACTGCCGGGTGTTCCACCGCCTGCTGGCGCCGGGCGCACGGCTGTACACCGAAATGGTGCACGCCAACGCGGTCATCCATGGCGACCGCGAGCGCCTGCTCGGCTTCGATGCCAGCGAACAGCCGCTGGCCCTGCAGCTGGGCGGCAGCGATCCGGCGCTGTTGGCGCAGGCCGCGCGCATCGCTGCCGATTGGGGCTACGACGAGGTCAACCTCAACTGTGGCTGCCCGTCCGACCGCGTGCAGGCCGGCCGTTTCGGTGCCTGCCTGATGCGCGAGCCGGTGCTGGTGGCCGAGTGCGTGGCAGCGATGGTCGCCGCGGTGGATATCCCGGTGACGGTGAAATGCCGGCTGGGTGTAGACGAAGACGACAACTACGACGTGTTCGCCAGCTTCGTCGACCGTCAGGTCGATGCCGGCGCGGCGATGGTGGTGGTGCACGCCCGCAACGCCTGGCTGAAGGGGCTGTCGCCGAAGGAGAACCGCGAGGTTCCGCCACTGAAGTACGACTGGGCCTACCGCCTCAAGCAGGAGCGCCCGGCGCTGCCGGTGGTGCTCAATGGGGGCCTGGCCAGCATCGAAGCGGTGCAGGCGCAGGCTGCGCATGTCGATGGCGTGATGCTCGGCCGCGCGGCCTACCACGACCCCTACCTGCTGCATCAGCTGGAGGCGCTGCAGGCCGGCGCAGCGCTGCGCCCGCGGGCCGAGCTGCTGCGCGCCATGCGTCCCTACATCGAGGCCCGCCTGGGCGAAGGCCTGGCCCTGAAGCACATCACCCGCCACCTGTTGGGCCTGTTCCACGGCCAGCCCGGTGGCCGCGCATTCCGCCAGGTGCTGAGCGAGGGCGCGCATCGCCCGGGGGCCGGTTGGGCGCTGCTCGAGCAGGCACTGGCCGTCACCGAACGCGAAGCCGATCGCGCCGCAGCGTGACCGCAGTCACATTTCTGACTTGACAAGAACGCCGGAATCGTCCCGAATGTTCACTTAGCTGAACAACGCGACGCAGCAGTCAGAAAAGTTCAGACCGGATTCACCGCTCGAAACCAAGAATTTGCAAAAGATTTGTAAAACGCCGGGTTCCATTCCGGTGTCCCGATTTACGACTTTTGAACGAATCGCCGTGCTCGGCTAGGATCGCATCGATGTCTTCCGCTCCCTTCCACCGCCGTATTGCCCTGGCCACCTGCGTGGTCCTGGCGGCTGCCCCGCTGTCTTCGGCGCTGGCGCAGGATCCGCAGCGGGAACAGGGGCGTGCTGAAATGATGGAGCGGGGTGGCCGCGCGGCCAACAACGAGCGCTCGCTGTCCGATGCCGTGCGCCGCGTGCAGCGCACCACCGGCGGCCACATCCTGGGTGCAGAGCGGGTGCCGTTCGATGGTCGTGATATCAACCGGGTCAAATACATGGACGACCGTGGTCGCGTCCGCTACATGGACGACCCCGCCCCGGCACGTTCACAGCCGCGCACGCCGCGGTCGGATATGTCATCACTACGCGGCGATAACCCCTGAACAGGGATAGTTGACGCTATCAACCCGTACCCACAGGCCTCCGGGCCACACCCAGCACACTAGGGAGAGTTCATGCGTATCCTTCTGGTCGAAGACGAAGCCCCGCTGCGTGAGACCCTGGCAGCCCGGCTCAAGCGCGAAGGTTTTGCCGTCGATGCTGCACAGGATGGCGAAGAAGGCCTGTACATGGGCCGCGAAGTGCCGTTCGACGTCGGCATCATCGACCTTGGCCTGCCCAAGATGTCGGGCATGGAGCTGATCAAGGCCCTGCGCGATGAAGGCAAGAAGTTCCCGGTGCTGATCCTGACCGCACGTTCCAGCTGGCAGGACAAGGTCGAGGGCCTCAAGCAGGGCGCCGACGATTACCTGGTCAAGCCGTTCCATGTGGAAGAGCTGCTGGCCCGCGTCAACGCGCTGCTGCGCCGCGCCGCTGGCTGGAGCAAGCCGACCCTGGAATGCGGTCCGGTTGCCCTGGATCTGGCCGCGCAGACCGTCAGCGTTGCCGGCAGCAATGTCGACCTCACCAGCTACGAGTACAAGGTGCTGGAGTACCTGATGATGCATGCCGGTGAACTGGTCTCCAAGGCCGACCTCACCGAACACATCTACCAGCAGGACTTCGATCGCGACTCGAACGTGCTGGAGGTCTTCATCGGTCGCCTGCGCAAGAAGCTGGACCCGGATGGCGAACTGAAGCCGATCGAGACCGTGCGCGGTCGTGGCTACCGTTTCGCGATTCCGCGCAACGAGGGCTGAGGCCTTCAGCAGGCGATAAACGATGTCCGGCCGTCTGTGGTTCTTCCGACGCTGGCGGCCGCGCTCTCTGCAGGCGCGCCAGATGTTCGCCGCGTCCGTGGGTCTGGTCGCGTTCCTGGCCCTGGCCGGTTACGCGCTGGATGCCGCCTTCGCCGATACGGCGAAGGCGAACCTGCGTGAGCGCCTGAAAAACTACGCCACCGCCTACGCGGCCGGCATCGACTTCACCCGTGACCGCTCGCTGTACATCCGCGAGCAGCCACCGGATCCGCGCTTCGACGTGCCCGGCAGTGGCCTCTACCTGCAGGTGGTGATGCCCGACGGCAAGGGCAATTCCATGTCCGCCGAGGGTCCGATGCTGCCCACCGTCGGTGGTGGCCTGCTGGCGCCGCGCCAGGAAGTGTTCGAAGGCCCGCTGCCGATGATCCAGATCGACGGCAGCCAGGGCTCGGTGTACCGCTATGGCCTGGGCCTGGTGTGGGACGCCGATGCCGACCCCGCCACTGAATTCCCGTACACCATCTACGTGATGGAAGACTCGCGCGCGCTGGGTGCGCAGCTGCGCGTGTTCCGCAGCCGCGTCTGGTTCTACCTGGGCGGCATCGGCCTGATCCTGCTGCTGCTGCAGACGGTCATCCTGCAGTGGAGCCTGCGGCCGCTGCGCCGGGTCATCACCGAACTGACCAAGGTGCAGCGCGGTGAAACCGAGCGCATGAGCGAACGCCACCCGCGCGAGCTTGAACCGCTGACCGACAGCATCAATGCCTTCATCGAAGGCGAGCGCGAGAACCTGGAACGCCAGCGCAATACCCTGGCCGATCTCGCGCACAGCCTGAAAACACCCATCGCGGTGCTGCGCACGCAGATGGACAGTGGCGCCGGCGATGGTGCCCTGCGCGAGGAACTGGACGTGCAGCTGCAGCGCATGAACAACCTGGTGTCCTACCAGCTGGCGCGCGCCGCTTCGTCGGGCCACAAGCTGTTCTCCGCGCCGCTGCCGATCGAATCCAACGCCGAGGAAATCGTGCGCGGCCTGGAAAAGGTCTACGCGTCGAAGGGCGTGCTGTGCGAATTCGATATCGACCCGGCCGCGCGCTTCCATGGCGAACCGGGCGACCTGCAGGAACTGCTGGGCAACCTGCTGGAAAACGCCTTCAAGTGGGCCAAGCGCCGCGTGCTGTTGACCGCGCAGCCGTTGCCGGCACCGAACGCACGTCGCGCCGGCCTGCTGCTGGCGGTCGACGACGACGGCCCGGGCATCGCGCCGGAGGATATCGGCAAGGTGCTGCAGCGTGGCGTGCGCGGCGATGAGCGCGTGCAGGGCCACGGCATCGGCCTGTCGATCGTGCAGGACCTGATCAAGGATTACCGCGGCGAACTGATGGTGTCCCGTTCCAGCGAGCTGGGCGGTGCCCGCTTCGAAGTACGTCTGCCGCCGGGACCGTAAGCCTTTGCATCCGGATTCGCCGGGCCATGCCCGGCGAACGGATGAATCAACCCACCATCTTCGGCGGCTCGCCGTAGAACCGGCGCAGGTGCACGGCCACCTCCGGCAATGCCTCGGCCAGCAGGTCCGGCGCGGAGAAGTGGTACTCGCTGGCAACCGCGAAGAACTCTTCCGGTGCTTCAGCCGCATACGGGTCGATCAGCGTTTCCACCCCCGCATCCACCTGCGCACAGAAGGCGTCGTAGGACTGCTGGAAGGCGGCCGCCCATTCGCGTTGCCATGCGCGCGGCAACGGTGGCGTGCCGTCCATCGCACCGTCGAGCGCATCCAGCTTGTGCACCATCTCGTGCACCGCCACGCAGTAGCCTTCGTGCGGCGCGGCCAGATCAGCCTGCACATCGGCCCAGGACAGGATCAACGGACCGCTGTCCCACGACTCGCCAATCAGTTCGTCATCCCATTCGTGCAGCACGCCGGCCGCATCCATGTGGCTGCGATGCACGCGGAATGCATCGGGGTAGACGATCAGCTGCGACCAGCCTTCCAGGCCAACCTCACCGAACTCCAGCAAGGGCAGGCAGCACAATGCGGCCAGCAGCACGCCATCGGCAGGCTGCAGCTGCAGCTCGCCAATCGGGGAGATGGTCTTTTCATGCAGGAAGCGCGTGGCAAGTACGCGCAGTCTGTTGCGGCGTTCGTCGTCCAGGCCGCGCAACCATGCGGCGCGGTGGCAGGCAGCGTTCCAGTGTGCGTCTTCAATCGGCCGCGGCGCGGGCCGCAGCCACCGCAGCAACGACTTGATCAGCGGAACATGCCCGGCAGGTAGCTGTGCCACTTCGGCGCGCGGATGCGCTGCAGAACATCGTCATCACCACCGCCGCCACTGCCACTGGTGTTGGCGGCCGGGCGTGCCGGTGCCGGCTTTGCGGCAGGGGCCGGCGCGGCAGCCGGTGCGCGCTGCGAGGCAGCGTCGCTTGCCGAATACACGCAAGCGCCACGGCTGTCATCAAGCGCTGCCGTTGCAGACGCCGCGAAGGGCATCGTCAGCAGGATCAGGCAATGGGCGTAACGGCGCATTGACGACATCCACGTTAAGGGAGGGTGAGCTCCCGATTCTAGCCCGAACCCGGCGCCAGATTGGAAGCCCGGCCGAACCGGGCCCGGCGGGCGTCGCTGGCGGCTTTCCCGCATAATTCCGTCCTGTCTTTGTGGAAGCTGCCGTGGACGATCGCCAACTGCTGGCCAAACTCGCTGCCGGTCGCCTGTCCGGCGACGCCCTGGCGCGTGAGCTGGGGCAGACCCGGGCCGCCATTTGGAAGCGCATTCAAGGGCTTAGGGCTGCCGGGGTGGAGATCGAGGGCCGCGCTGGCGAGGGCTACGGGGTTACCCGGCCGATCGACCTGCTGGACCCGGCTGCCATTCGTGCCGGCCTGCCGAAGGACGCTGCCGCCCTGCTGCATGACCTGCAGGTGGCCTGGACGGTGGACTCCACCAACGCAGAATTGCTGCGTTGCAGCGCACCCCAGCGCGGCGTCAGCGTTCTGCTGGCCGAGCGCCAGACCGGTGGCCGGGGCCGTCGCGGCCGTACTTGGGCCTCACCCCTGGCGGCGCACGTCTACCTGTCGGTGCTGCGTCTGTTCGAGGGTGGCCTGGGCCGTTTGGCCGGCCTGAGCCTGGTGGCTGGGGTCGCCGTGGCCGAGGCGTTGCATGACCTGGGCTATGCGCAGGCACAGCTGAAGTGGCCCAACGACGTACTGGTGGACGGCCGCAAGCTGGTCGGCCTGCTGGCCGAAGGCGGCGGCGAGTACGCCGGCCCGGCGCGCGCGGTCATCGGTATCGGCATCAACGTGCACATGCCGCCGGCCTTTGCCGAACAGATCACCCAGCCCTGGGTGGACCTGGACACGTTGGCCGGTGAACCGGTGGATCGCAACACGGTGGTGGCCGCGGTACTGGCCCGCCTGTTGCCGGCACTGGAAACATTCGATCGCGACGGGCTGGCGCCGTTCCTGCCGCGCTATGCAGCGTTCGACATGCTGGCGGGGCGCGAAGTGCGCGTGCAGCTGGATGGCCAGTGGCAGCACGGCACCGCGCTCGGCCTGGCCGACGACGGCGCGTTGCGCGTGCGCATCGACGGCCGCGAGCGCCTGCTGCATGCCGGCGAAGTGAGCGTGAGGAAGGCATGAGCGACTGGTTGTTCGATCTGGGCAATTCGCGCTTCAAGTTCGCACCGCTGCAGGGTGACCGTGCCGGTGACGTACAGGCCTGGGCGCATGGCGCCGAGGGCATGGCCGCGCAACCGCCGCACAGCCTGCCCAGCGGCGCTACCGCGTTCGTCGCCAGCGTGGCGGCACCGTCGCTGACCAGCGCCATGCTGGATCAGCTGCAGCGCCGCTTTGAACACGTGCATGTGGTGCGCACCAGCGCCCAATGTGCAGGCGTGCGCATCGCCTATGCGCGACCGGAAAAGTTCGGCGTCGATCGCTTCCTGGCGCTGCTGGCGGCCGCCAAGGCGCAGCGGCCGGTGCTGGTTGTCGGGGTAGGTACCGCCTTGACCATCGACCTGCTCGATGCCGATGGCCAGCATCACGGTGGGCGTATTTCCGCCTCGCCCACCACCATGCGCGAGGCCCTGCATGCGCGCGCGGTGCAGCTGCCCGCCAGCGGCGGTGACTACAGCGAATTTGCCAACGATACCGCCGATGCATTGGCGTCCGGCTGCGATGGTGCCGCCGTGGCCCTGGTCGAGCGCAGCGCCCGCCAGGCGCAGACGCTGCTGGGCGTGATGCCGTCGCTGCTGGTGCATGGCGGCGGCGCACCGGCACTGATGCCGCTGCTGGATGGCGCCGACTATCACCCCTCGCTGGTGCTGGATGGCCTCGCCCGCTGGGCGGTGCACCAGCCTGCAGGCTAGTATCGGCGCATGTTGACCCGTGCCCTGATCGTCGTGCTGGCGATCCTCAATCTTGGTGTTGCCTGCTGGTGGCTGCTGCGCGATGAACCTGCGCGGGCGCCGTTGCCGCCGCCTCCGGCCGGCGTGGCCGAGCTGCGCTGGCTGCCCGGCGGTACCGATGCGGCCGCCGTGGCACAGACCACTGCCGCTGCGCCCAGCCAAGCGCTGGTGGAACGCGAAGCCGCGCCGACCGTCGCCGTCGCAGCTGCACCAGCACCAGCACCCGCGCCGGCCGTCGCTGCGCCGCCGCCAGCCAAGCCGACTGAAGCGCCCAAGCCCACCGAAACGGTGGCCGCCGTTGCCAAGCCGGCCGAACCGATCGCGGAAAGGCCCGTGGCTGAGAAGCCGCCTGCGCCTGCGCGCTGCATCGCCCTGGGCCCATTCGCCGACCGCGCGGCGGCAACGACTGCACAGGGCCGTGCGGGCAGTCTGCTCAGCCAGGTGCGCCTGCGTGAGCAGCCGGCCGCCAGTGGCAGCGCCCGCTATCGCGTGCTGTTGCCAGCGGCCGCCAGCCGCGAGGACGCCCAGGCCACGGTCAAGCGCGTCGTTGCCGCCGGCCTCAGCGACTACTACATCATCAGCCAGGGCGAAGAGACCAACGCCATCGCCCTGGGCCAGTACCGCAACCGCGAAGGCGCCGAGCGGCGCATCGCGGCCGTGCAGGCGGCGGGCTTCCAGCCGCGGCTGGTAGCCAGTGGCGATGCCGGCCAGTGGTGGCTGGAAGGGCAGTTGGCCGCCGCCGCCGAACCGGCACAGGCGCAGCAGCGCAGTGGGGCCGCGCAGGGCCGCTCGCTGGAATGCGCGCGACTGCGCTAGAATCCCTCCACCGCGGCGCTGCCGTCGGCGTTTCACCCCGTGCCGCTTTAGCTCAGTTGGTAGAGCAACTGTCTTGTAAACAGTAGGTCATCCGTTCGATTCGGATAAGCGGCACCATCAGCCATTGCTGACGCTCCTCCCAAGCGGGGCAGCGGGTCGAGCGTTGCTGCCGGCCACAGTACTTTTCCTCTCATCTTTCATTGTGACTTTCGGCGCTGCGCTGGCGGCTGCCGGATGTTCCATCCACTGCGCGCTGTCTTGGCGGTGCGGTCCTCCCGCATCCAGTGCTTGAAGAGGTGTAGCCAGTAGGCTACATTCCTTCATGAAGATCCAGCGTACCCGTCAGTTCGCGACATGGATTGACGCTCTCAAGGACGTGACCGCGCGAGCTCGCATCCTGGCCCGGATAGTTCGGCTCGCCGGAGGAAATCCGGGGGACCACCGCAATCTGAGCGATGGCATTTCCGAACTGCGCATCGATGTTGGGCCGGGCTACCGCGTGTACTACACCCAAAGACACAACCAGTGGGTGATTCTGCTGGTTGGCAGTGACAAGCGTTCACAGCAGCGGGACATCGACAAGGCACGGGAAATGGCGCGTTCCCTGTGACATTCGAACGAGTGCAGGCGCACCGTCTCCTTCACCAGGTACTGGAGCAACCGCATCATGGCCATCAAGAAAAAGGTCGAACTCGAAGCATTTGACGTGGCCGTGCACCTTCGGACGCCACAGGAAATGGCTGCGTATCTCGATGCCTGCATTGCTGAAAGCGACGGCGATTCGGCGTTCATTGCCAGGGCATTGGGTGATATCGCGCGCGCCCAGGGGATGAGCAAAGTTGCACGTGCGGCGGGCTTGTCGCGTGAGAGCCTGTATCGCGCCCTGTCGGGCGAGCGCAGCCCCGATTTTGCAACCATCCTCAAGGTGACGCGGGCCCTGGGTGTGCAGCTGCACGCCAGCGCCATGTAGACCAGCGCTCCATCAGGCATGCACGTCGGCAGCTCACTCCACGTGCAACTGCAACACCACATATTCTGCCAGCCCACGACATGCGAGCAGCAATCCCTCTCGCGTGCCATCGCCGATATCGTCTTTCTCTTCGCCATCAACGCGCACACGTTCGCTGGCGTGGAAAATCTCCAGCAGCGTGATCAGGCCGGCAGTTGCGCGATCGGCGCGGGCAATCGCCATTCCCTGCGCCGGCGTCGTTGCGGGACTGCGCCAAGGTTGGCCGTCGGACGCATCGACTGCACGGATGCGTTGCAGACAGCTGGGCAGGGTAATGGGTGCAGGCACGTCGTTCGCAGAGGCGAAGGCCGCTTCCAGCGGCAGGGCCAGTTCGGGTGGCAGGCGCGCGGCGGCATCGCCCAGGGTGGCGGTCAGATATGGATGGTGGGTCTTGGACATGCGGGCAGCCTCGGCAGGAACGGAGGTGCCACCGGTAAAGGGTGGCAGGCGATGCGTGGCTTCCAAGACCGTATCGAAGAGCCGGCGGGCACGAGGCCCCCACGCACCGCCCGCCATACAGCAGCAGACGGATTGCCAACCGACGCCGCCCACATACGAGCGACGCCGGCTGACAAGCGTAAACATCCTCGATACACGGGCTTGGAAGTCCCGGCCATCCGTTGTCGATGGCGATTCATCTTGGGCACGCGAAGTCGTGACCTGCCAATCAATTGTTCCGATGAATCCGTGCTTTGCGAAAGGAAAAATGAATTATCGCGATTGGCCTGTATTGCCCGATTCGCAGGCAAAAACGACAGCCTGCGCAGCCTTGATCCAGGCGCCTGATGCCATCCTCTGCAACCACGCGTCAGATGCCCTGCGGCATAGGCACTGCAAAGGCAGCTTGACGCGCTGTCCAAACCTTGCACACAACCCACCTGTCGCCAAACGTCGACGTCAGCGCTGTCCCGTATCCCCTGGCACCAGGTGTCGCCACGGGAATACATCCTTGGCGAAGTGGCTGACATAGCCGCCCATGCCCGCCTGGATCACCATGAACTGCAACCCCGGGCGCATCGCATGCAGTGCCTGCAGCTGCTCCACATCCAACGCGCTGTTGCGCAGGCGCAGGGTGTGCACCGGCTCCAGTGCGTCACTGGCGAACAGCCGCTCATAGGCCGCGAACGGGGTCACTGCATCGACCTGGCGTTGCTCGGCCCAGGTGAACTGCACCTCGCTGGATTCGGTGAAATCCAGCAGTCCAAGCGCAGGCAGGTTGCGCGCTGTGGCAAGCCGTTCGATGAAGTGCTGGGTGTCAAAGCCGCCGCCGATGCGCAGGCTGTGCAGATGCGGCAGCGGCACCTCGAAGAACGTGGCGTCCGGTGCATTGGGCACTACCAGCTCGCTCAGATGGGGGGCCTTGGCAGCGAAACGGGCGATCTCTCCACCTTCTTCCATGATGGAACCGGCACGCTGGATCAGCGATGCGTTGTGGTGCTCCGGTGCGGTGGGCGCTATCACCAGTGAACGCAGGCGCGGGAACTGCACAGCACTGTCCAGCAATGCGCTGAACTCCCACTCGCGGGTGCCGTTGGCGCCCTCATCCGGGCCGGTGAAACACAGCGACATCACGCTGGCGGCGACGGCAGGGTCAGACAGGCAGGCCAGCGTCCATTCGAATGGCTCGTCCCACGGGTTGCCGAAAAATTCCACGTGCAGCCCGCCGTACAGCGGCGCCACGGTCAGCCGCTGCAGCTGCGAAGACCCGAGTGGCTGGGTGAGGTCGTCGATATCCAGCTCGTACTCGTCCGCCTCTTCCAGGGTGAAGGCATGGATGCGCTGCTGCAGCTGCATCAGGGCTTGCTGGGCGTAGGCGAGGGCGGGAGGCGCCATGGGATGTTCCGATCGTCCGTGTGGAACGCCGATCTTAACCACGCGCCTGTCCTGCTGCACCGCCGCGAGTGGTGTCACATGCGTCTGGCTAGACTGTGCTTCTTTTTCGTTCGCAGGAGGCACCCATGGCCCATCCCATTTCCGTATCCCTGATCGGCGTTCCCACCGACATCGGGGCGGGCCATCGCGGCGCCCGCCTGGGGCCGGAAGCGCTGCGCGTGGCCGGCCTGCCCGAGGCGCTGGAAGCGCGCGGCGTGGACGTGCGCGATCTGGGCAACCTGGATGGCCCGCGCAACCCGTGGACCGCGCCGGTGCAGGGCTATCGCCACCTGGATGAAGTGGTGGCGTGGAACCACGCGTTGATGGAAGCCAGCTACGCCGAACTGCAGGCCGGGCGCATGCCGATCATGCTGGGGGGCGACCATTGCCTGGGCATCGGTTCGATCACCGCGGTGGCGCGCTGGTGCCGCGAGCAGGGCAAGGACCTGCGCGTGCTGTGGCTGGATGCCCATTCGGATTTCAACACCAGCGAGGTCACCCCTTCGGGCAACATCCACGGCATGCCGGTGGCCTGCCTGTGCGGCCTGGGCCCGGATGCGCTGACCAAGCTGGGCGGCACCTCGCCGGCGATCAAGCCTTCGCAGATGCACCAGATCGGCATCCGCTCGGTGGACCCGGAAGAGAAGCGCCTGATCAAGACCCACAAGGTCGATGTGTACGACATGCGCTACATCGATGAGAACGGCATGAAGCGCACCGTGGAAGCGGCGCTGGCCGGCATCGACGAGAACACCCATCTGCACGTCAGCTTCGATGTGGACTTCCTCGACCCGAGCATCGCCCCGGGCGTGGGCACCACGGTGCCGGGCGGGGTGAACTACCGCGAGGCGCAGCTGGTGATGGAGATGATCGCCGACAGCGGGCGCATGGGCTCGCTGGATATCGTGGAATTGAACCCGCTGCTGGACAACCACAACAGCACCGCCGAACTGGCCGTGGACCTGGTTGAAAGCCTGTTCGGCAAGTCCACCCTGATGCGCGATTGAAGGGGCAGCCTGAACGGTTCTGCGCGCCGTTCACATCCGCTCCACGCCACTGCCGCCAGATTGCACTTCACGCGGCAGGGGTGGCTTCAGGCCAGTCTGCCGCCCCGATCACCAACCGATCCCGTGATTGAACGGTAGCGGCGAACCCAAGGAGAAGCCCATGAAGCGCGTAGTTGCCCTGATGCTGTTGTCGATGTTCTCTGTGGCCATGCTGGCCGGCTGCAACACCGTTGCCGGCGCCGGCAAGGACGTGCAGAAGGCGGGCGAGAAGGTTGAGGATGCTGCCAAGGGCAACTGAGCCCGACGCGGTGCGCAACAGGAAAAGGCCGGGATCTTCCCGGCCTTTTTCGTGGGCGCGTGTTGGGGTGCAGGCGTAGTGAACCATTCAAGCAGGTGAGCAGCATTTTCATGGTCGGTTGACCGTGCTTCAACAGCGCATGCGGCACCCTGCAATCACGGTAACAACGCCGTTGCACTCAAAGGAAGCCTCAGCGATGAACAAAGACATCATTTCCGGCAAGTGGTCGCAGCTCAAGGGCAAGGCCCAGGCGAAGTGGGGCGATCTGACCAACGATGATTTCGATGTGGCCGAAGGCAATGCCGAATATCTGGCCGGCCGCCTGCAGGAACGCTATGGCTGGGCAAAGGATCGTGCGGAAACCGAAGTGCGTGATTTCCAGAAGGCGATGCACAAGGATTACCCGGACTACAAGTAACCGCGCAGCGGCTGCATCCTGCAACGCCCGCACCGTGATGGTGCGGGCGTTCTGCTGTTCGCGCTCAACGCGCCGGCGGGTCGGGTACGTAGCGGTTGGGGAAGGCCTGAGGCTGGCGATCCAGGCGCGAGGGCGAATCAAGCACGATGCCGCGCGCGCGCAGGTTGCGGGCGCTGTCGTAGCGCAGCTGAAGAACCTGGGCCGGGGTGCGGCTGGCGCGTTCGAAATCGGTATCACGTACCGAAGAACTCTCGCGGGCGCCGTGGCCGGTGCCCAGTGCCGGTGCCTGCGACTTGGCCGAGTAGCCTTCCATGCGACTGGCGCTGGCATCTGCGGCGGCAGAGGCCTCGGCCGCCGGTAGCGGACGGCGCAGGATCGGGCTGGGCTGCGGCCGCCAGCGGCGCGCTTCCTCGAAGACGGCAACGCCGACCACGCCGACGTTGTCCGGACGGCCGGTGCGGCTGGCATAGCTCCCGCTGGGGCTGCTGAAGACGAACTGTGCCACTTCATCCTGGGTCTTGCGCCAGCCGGTGATGTCCGCGCGCTGGCCCGGGTTGAGCACGTAGCCGGTCTGCGAAGGATCGGCATCTTCGCCGGAAATGGCGTTGACGCCGTCCACCGACAGCACCACCAGTACCCGGCGCGGGCTGTCGTTGTACAGGCGTACCGCGTAGCGATGACCGCGCTCGCCGGCCACCCAGCGCTGGCCGTCGGCCGGGTAGGCGCGCAGTTCGGTGCCGCGGTCGCGGTCCACCAGGGCGACCCGCACCGGGCCATCGTCGTACACCGGCGGCGGCATCGGGGCCGGGCGGAAACCGGCCAGGGGCAGGATCAGCAGCAGGGGCAGCAGGCGTTTCATCGGGCGTCTCCAGCGGGGTTGAGTGAACAAACGCGCCGGGGGCTCTGACGGGGTTGACCGCGTGCACGGTAAACTGGCCCCGTTCATTGAAGGTTACCCCACGCAGTCATGACGACCCGAGTCCTTACCGGCATCACCCCCTCCGGCACGCCCCATCTGGGCAACTACGTTGGCGCCATCCGCCCGGCCATTGCGGCCAGCCGTGCGCCGGACATCGAGAGTTTCTTCTTCCTGGCCGACCTGCACAGCCTGATCAAGTCGCAGGACCCGCAGCGCACCCAGCGCGCGACCCTGGAGATCGCGGCCAGCTGGCTGGCGTGTGGCCTGGACCCGGAGCATGTGTGGTTCTACCGCCAGAGCGACATCCGCGAGACCACCGAGCTGATGTGGTTCCTGACCGCCATCGCCAGCAAGGGCATCCTCAACCGCGCCCACGCCTACAAGGCGGCGGTGGACAAGAACCGCGAGGAAGGCGTGGATGAAGATGCGGGCGTCAGCGCCGGCCTGTTCATGTACCCGGTGCTGATGGCGGCCGACATCCTCATCTTCAAGGCCAACCAGGTGCCGGTGGGCCGTGACCAGATCCAGCACATCGAGATGGCGCGCGACTTCGCCCAGCGCTTCAACCACGTCTACGGCAAGGAGTACTTCCCGCTGCCGGACGTGGTGATCGACGAGCAGGTGGCGACGCTGGCGGGCCTGGATGGCCGCAAGATGAGCAAGAGCTACCACAACACCATTCCGCTGTTCGTACCGCGCGAGGAGCTGAAGAAACTGGTGTTCTCGATCCTGACCGACTCGCGCGCACCGGGCGAGCCGAAGGACACCGAGGGCTCGGCGCTGTTCCAGATGTACCAGGCGTTTGCCACCCCGGAGCAGACCGCGGCCTTCGCCAAGGCCTTCGCCGATGGCATTGGCTGGGGCGATGCCAAGCAGCAGCTGTTCGAGCGCATCGATGAGGAGCTGTCGCCGCTGCGCGAGCGCTACAACGCGTTGATGGCCGAGCCGGAAAAAATCGAAGCGCTGCTCACGCGTCGTGGCCAGCAGCTGCGTGAGCAGCTGGCAGCGCCGTTGCTCGCCGAGCTGCGCCATGCGGTGGGCTTGCGTGATCTGTCCAGCGCTGGTGACATCGCCAGCGAAGACGCTGGCGTGGCCCGCGCAGCGCCGCCGCTGTTCAAGCAGTACCGCGAAAAGGATGGCCGCTTCTACTTCAAGCTGACCGCTGGCGATGGCACGTTGCTGATCCAGAGTGAAGGCTTTGATTCGCCGCGCGATGCCGGACAGCTGATTGCCGTGCTGAAGCAGGCCGAGCAGGGCGACCAGCTGCAGAGCGAGCTGTTCAAGCTGGATGCCGAAGTCGATGCCGTGCTTGCCGCGCTTGCGTTGCTGCGCGAAGCGTAAGGGGTAGTGTCGGGCGCGGGCCCCGCCCGGGCTGGGGGAATACGGCCCCCCGCCCGCCCGACCCGGGCCCACCCCCCCCCCGCCCCTATATGTGCGGGCCCCCCCCGCCC